>NZ_JBHVWC010000120.1:0-15341 GCF_042882445.1 Kitasatospora sp. NPDC058218
GTGCCGGCGATGACGGTGTGGCTGGGGCCGTTGACGGCGGCGACGCTGACCTCGCCGGCGTGCGGCGCGAGCAGGGCTTCGACCTGGGAGGCGGGTAACGGGACGCTGGCCATGGTGCCGTGTCCGCTGAGGGCGAGGATGGCCTTGCTGCGCAGGGCGACGATGCGGGCGGCGTCGTCGAGGGTGAGGGCGCCGGCGATGTGGGCGGCGGCTATCTCGCCCTGGGAGTGGCCGAGGACGGCGTCGGGGTGGACACCCAGCGATTCCCAGAGCCGGGCGAGGGAGACCATCACGGCGAACAGCGCGGGCTGGACGACGTCGACGCGCTCCAGCGAGGCGGCGTCCGGAGCCTGTCGGAGGAGGTCGAGCAGGGACCAGTCGGTGTGCGGGGCGAGCGCCTCGGCGCAGGCCTCGATGTGGGTGCGGAACACGGTTGAGGTGTCGAGGAGTTCGGCGCCCATGCCGATCCACTGGGAGCCCTGGCCGGGGAAGACGAAGACGGTCCGGCCGGCGGTGGCGGTGCCGGTGACGACGAGCGCGGAGGTCTCGTCGGCGGCGAGTGCGCTGAGCCCGCTCAGCACCTGCTCACGGCTGTCGCCGATCACCACCGCCCGCTGCTCGAAGACCGACCGCTCGGCCGTCAACACCCGGGCCACGTCGGCCGGTTCCCATTCCGGGTGTGCCTCGACGGCCGCCCGAAGCTGCTCGGCCTGGGCGCGCAGCGCCTCGGGGGTCCGTGCGGACACCACCCACGGCAGCACGCCACCTGTGACCTCTGTGCCCGCCGCCGGTTCCCGGGCCGGTGCCTGCTCCAGGATGACGTGGGCGTTCGTCCCGCTGACCCCGAAGGAGGAGACGGCGGCCCGCCGGGGCCGTCCGGTCGCGGGCCAGTCGCGCTGCTCGGTGAGCAGTTCGACCGCGCCGGCGGTCCAGTCGACGTGGGTGGTCGGTTCGTCGACGTGCAGGGTGGCCGGCAGCACGCCGTGCTGCATCGCCATCACCATCTTGATCACGCCGCCGACTCCGGCCGCGGCCTGGGTGTGGCCGATGTTCGACTTCAACGAGCCCAGCCAGAGCGGCCGTTCGGCCGGACGCTGCTGCCCGTAGGTGGCCAGCAGGGCCTGCGCCTCGATCGGGTCGCCGAGGCGAGTGCCCGTCCCGTGCGCCTCCACCGCGTCGATGAGGTCCGGCGAGAGCCCGGCCTCGGCGAGGGCCTGCCGGATCACCCGCTGCTGGGAGGGGCCGTTCGGCGCGGAGAGGCTGCTGCTCGCGCCGTCCTGGTTGATCGAGGACCCGCGCAGGACGGCGAGCACCCGGTGCCCCTGGCGCTCGGCCTCGGAGAGCCGCTCGACCAGGAGCATCCCCGCACCCTCGCCCCAGGCGGTGCCGTCGGCCGCGGCGGCGAAGGACTTGCAGCGCCCGTCCGGGGCCAACCCGCCCTGGCGGCTGAACTCGACGAAGGTGTCGGGAGTGGCCATCACGGTGACACCGCCGGCCAGCGCCATCGCGCAGTCGCCGCGCCGGACGGCCTGGGCGGCGAGGTGCAGGGCGACCAGCGAGGAGGAGCAGGCCGTGTCCACCGTGACGGCCGGACCCTCCAGGCCGAGGACGTAGGCGATCCGGCCGGATGCCACGCTGCCTGCGGTCCCGCTGCCCAGGAAGCCCGCGACCGACTCGTCCACCGAGGTCAGCCGGGTGCCGTAGTCGTGGTACATCAGGCCGGTGAACACGCCGACCCGGGTACCGCGCACGGTCCCCGGGGGGATGCCGGCCCGCTCGAAGGCCTCCCACGCGGTCTCCAGCAGCAGCCGCTGCTGCGGGTCCATCGCCGGCGCCTCGCGCGGGCTGATGTCGAAGAACGCCGGGTCGAAGTCGGCCGCGTCGTCGAGGAAGCCGCCCTCGCACACGTAGGAGGTGCCGGGCCGCAGGCCGTCGGGGTCGTAGAAGTCCTCCACCCGCCAGCCGCGTTCGGCGGGCGGCGCGCCGACGGCGTCGCGGCCGGCCGCGACCAGGTCCCAGAGCTCGTCCGGCGTCCGCACCCCGCCCGGGTAGCGGCAGCTCATCCCGACGATCGCGATCGGGTCGTGGTCGGCGGCCTCCAGCTCGGCCACCCGGCGGCGTGCCTCGCCGAGCTCGGCGGCAGCCCACCGGAGGTGCTCGCGAAGCTTGTCTTCTTGTGCCACTTGAGCCTGCTCCTAAAGCCGGTGCGGGTGTCGACCTGGTTCTGCCGGGCCCTCAGCGGGCGCGGAGCTGGTTGAGTACGTCGAAGAGTTCGTCGTCGCTCGCCGAGGCGAGGTCGGTCGGGTCGGTGCGGTCGGTCGGGTCGGCGCTGCCCCGGCCGTCGTCGCCCCAGCGGGAGAGGAGGTCCTTCAGCCGGTGCGTGATCGCCGTCCGAGCCTGGTCGTCGTCGGCGAAGGGCGTCAGGAACGCCTCCAGCCGGTCGAGTTCCGCGAGTGCCGGGCCCATCGCCGTGGTCTCCCCGGTGCCGAACTCGGCGCAGAGGTGGTCGGCCAGGGCGGCGGCGGTGGGGTGGTCGAAGATCAGGGTGCTGGGCAGCTGGAGGCCGGTGGCGTCCTGCAGCCGTTCCTGGAGTTCGAGGTTGGCGAGCGAGTCGAAGCCCAGGTCGACGAAGCCCTGGTCCGGGTCGATGTCCTCGGGCGTGGACTCGACCAGCACGACCGCCGCGTGGGTGCGGACCAGGTCGAGCAGGGCCCGTCGGCGGGCCGGCTCCGGCAGCGCCCGGAGGTGCTGTGCGAAGCCGCTCGCCGGGTCCGTGTCCGCGGCGGTGACCGGCGCGGTGGCCGGCGTCGCCGCGGGAGTCGGCGCGGACGCCGAATCGGGACTCGGCGCGGGACTCGGCGCGGTGACCAACTCCCTGAGCAGCGCCGGTACCTGCCCCTGATCGGCGCGCTCCCGCAGCGCCGCGGGATCCAGCCGAACCGGGACGAGCACCGACTCAGTGATCATCATACGGGCGGCATCGAAGAGATCAAGTGCTTCCGCCGCGGAAAGCGCACGGACCCCGTTCCGGCCCAACCGCGCGGTGGAGACAGTGTCCAGACGGTCCGTCAGATCGCTGCGCTCGGCCCAGAGCCCCCAGGCCAGGGACAGTGCGGGCAGGCCCTCACGGTGCCGCCGCTGTGCGAGGGAGTCGAGGAAGGCGTTGGCGGCGGCGTAGTTGGCCTGTCCGGCGGTGCCGAAGGTGCCCGAGGCGGAGGAGAACAGGACGAAGGCGTCGAGACCGGTGTCGCGGGTGAGCTCGTGGAGGTGCCAGGCGGCGTCCACCTTCGGCCGCAGCACGGCGGCGAGCCGCTCGGGTGTGAGCGCGGTCAGCAGGCCGTCGTCGACCACGCCGGCCGCGTGGACGACCGCCCTCAGCGGGTGGGCGTCGGGTACCGAACGCAGCAGTCCGGCCAGGGCCTCCCGGTCGGCGGCGTCGCAGGCGGCGACGGTGACCTCCGCGCCCAGTGCGGTGAGTTCCGCGACGAGCTCGGCCGCGCCCGGTGCCCGGTCGCCCCGGCGGCCGGTCAGCAGCAGGTGCCGGGCGCCGCGCTCGACCAGGTGGCGTGCGAGCAGGCGGCCGAGGGCTCCCGTCCCGCCGGTGACCAGGACGGTGCCGTTCGGGTCGAACGACGGGTCGCCGTCGGTGGTGCGGTCGACCTGCGTCAACCTGGGTGCCAGCAGGTCGTTCTGATGTAGCGCCAGCTCCGGTTCGTCCGACGCGAGTGCCTGGGCCAGTGCGCTCTCGGACGGTGGTGCGTCGCCCAGGTCGAGCAGGCCGAAGCGCTTCGGGTGTTCGGCCCGCGCCGACCGGAGCAGCCCCCGGACGGCGGCCGCGGCGAGGTCGGGGGCGGGGTCGTCCGGGCCGGTGGTCTGGGCGCCGCGCGTCACCACGACCAGTCGCGCGGCGGCGAAGCGGGGTTCGGCCAGCCAGGACCGCACCAGTCGCAGGGCATCGGCGGTGGCGGCGTGGACGGCGGCCGGCCCGTCGTCGCCGTCGGCCGGCGGCAGGGCCGCGAGCACCACGTCCGGCACGGGGGTGCCGGCGGTGGCCAGGGTGGCGAGGTCGGGATGGTGCGGGTGGGGGCCGGCCGGGATCCCGGGGCCGACCACCGCCGTCCGCACGGTGACGGGGTGCGGGTCCACCGGGACCGGCACCCAGCGGACCCGCCACAGCGGTGCCGGGTCGGCCGTGTCGTCGTGCATCGGCCGGGACCGCAGGCTCGCGACCGACGCCACCGGGACGCCGGCCGCGTCGGCGGCCTCGAAGGCCACCGCGTCCGGGCCGGCCGGGGCGAGCCGCACCCGCAGGGCCGCGGGGCCGGCCGGCCGCACCGAGACGCCGTGCCACGCGAACGGCACCGTCACCCGCCCCGCCATCTGCGGCGAGCCGACCGCGTACGCCTGGAGGGCGGCGTCCAGCAGCGCCGGGTGGAGGCCGTACCGGGCGGCCTCACTCCGGTCCGCCTCCGGCAGGGCGACCTCGGCGAACACCTCGTCACCGCGCCGCCAGAGCGCGCGCAGCCCGCGGAAGGCCGGGCCGTAGTCGACGCCGAGGGCGGCCAGCCGGCGGTAGCACCCGTCGAGGGCGACCGGCTCGGCGCCGGGCGGCGGCCAGGCCACGAGGTCGGACGCCTCGACGGGGGCCTCGGGAGCCAGCACGCCGGTGGCGTGGCGGGTCCAGGGGGCGTCCTGGGGGGCGGCCGCGCGCGAGGACAGCTCGACCGGGCGGCGTCCGGACCCGTCCGGGACGCCGACGGCCAGCCGGATCCGGACGCCCGCTTCCGGGGCGGCCTCGGGCCCGGGCAGCTCCAGCGGGGCGAGCAGGGTCAGCTCGGCGAGGTGCGGGCAGCCCGTCCGGGCACCCGCCGCGCGGACCAGCTCGACCACGGCGGTGCCGGCCAGCAGAACCCGGCCGTGGACGGTGTGGTCGGCGAGCCACGGCAGCTCGCGCGGCGAGAGCCGGCCGGTGAACAGCAGCCCCTCGCCGTCCGGCAGTTCGGCGACGGCCCGGAGCAGCGGGTGGTCCGCCGGGGCCAGCCCGGCGGCCTGCACGTCGGGGTCGGCCGGCCCGTCCTCCAGCCAGTGGCGCCGGCGCTGGAAGGCGTACGTCGGCAGGTCGACCGGGCGGAGCCCGGTGTCGGGGAACGCCGCCGACCAGTCGGCCGGCCCGCCGTGGACGTGCAGTTCGGCCAGGCCGGTGAGGAACGCGTCCGTGCCGCCGACCACCTGGACGGCCGGGCCGGCGATCCGCGCGATCCGCGCCGTCAGCTCGGTGTCGAGCACCAGGAACCGGGTGTGGCCGCGGCCCAGCAGTTCCGGTACGGACTCGTCCGGCGCACCGGTGAGCACGGGCATCCGGGTGCCGGCCGGATCGGGCCGCTCGCCGCGGACCGCCGCGCGCGCCCCGTCCACCAGGGACAGCGCCCCCGCGACACAGGCTCCCGCGACCACGCCGGCGCCCGCCGCGACGAGGGCGGCCGGGTGGACCCCGTGCCCCTCCCAGAGCCCGGCGAGGGCGACCAGCACCGCCCAGTGCACCGCACGGCCGACCTCGGCGCGCGCCGGGTCGGGGGCGCCCGGGGCGCCGCGCAGCACGTCCGTCGCGGACCAGCCGGCGGCCTCGGCCAGCGCCGCGTCGCAGGAGGCGAGGCGCGCGGCGAACAGCGGCGACGCGTCCAGCAGCCGGACCGCCCAGTCGAGTCGGTCCGCGGGCCGGTCCGGCAGGACGAGGACCACCCGCTCGTCCCCGCCGGCGACGCCCTCGACCAGCCCGGGCCGCGCCTCGCCGGCCGCCAGGGCCGCCAGGGCGGCCCGCAATCCGGCCCGGTCCGCGCCGAGCAGCACGGCCCGGTGCTCGAAGGCCGTCCGGGTGCGGGCCAGGGCCGCGCCGACCTCGGCCGCGGACCGCTGCGGGTGCTCGTCGAGGTGGGTCAGCAGGCGTCCGGCCTGCGCACGCAGCGCGGCCGCCGTCCGGCCGGAGAGGACCCACGGCACGGTCGCCGCGCCGGCCGGCCCGGCCTGTGCCGGCTCCTCGGAAGCGGGGTTCTCGGAAGCGGGGTTCTCGGCGGCGGGGTCCTCGGCGGCCTCCTCCAGGACGAGGTGCGCGTTGGTGCCGCTCACCCCGAAGGACGACACGCCGGCCCGGCGCGGCTGCCCGGTCGCCGGCCACGCGCGCCGCTCGGTGAGCAGTTCGACCGCACCGGCGGTCCAGTCCACGTGCGGGTTGGGCTCGTCCAGGTGCAGGGTGCGCGGCAGCACGCCGTTCCGCAGCGCCATCACCATCTTGATCACGCCGGCCACGCCCGCCGCCGCCTGCGCGTGGCCGATGTTGGACTTCACCGAGCCGAGGTAGAGCGGCCGCCCGTCGGCCCGGTCCTGCCCGTAGGTGGCCAGCAGCGCCTGAGCCTCGATCGGATCGCCGAGCGTCGTCCCGGTGCCGTGCGCCTCCACCGCGTCGACGTCGCGCGCCGACAGCCCGGCGTGCTCCAGCGCCTGCCGGATCACCCGCTGCTGGGCCGGCCCGCTCGGCGCGGTCAGCCCACTGCTGGCGCCGTCCTGGTTGACCGCGCTGCCGCGGATCACCGCGAGCACCCGGCGACCGCTCCGCCGCGCGTCGGAGAGCCGCTCCAGCAGCAGCAGGCCGACGCCCTCGCCCAGCCCCGTCCCGTCGGCCGAGGCCGCGAACGCCTTGCAGCGGGCGTCGCCGGCCAGTCCGCGCTGCCGGCTGAACTCGACCAGCGCCATCGGCGAGGCCATCACCGTCACCCCGCCGGCCAGCGCCAACGAGCACTCGCCGGCCCGGAGCGACTGCGCCGCCTGGTGCAGCGCGACCAGCGAGGACGAGCACGCCGTGTCCAGGGTGACGGCCGGTCCCTCCAGTCCCAGGGTGTAGGCGACCCGGCCGGACGCGACGCTGCCGGTGCTGCCGTTGCCGACGTAGCCCTCGAACTCGCCCGGCACCCGGCGCAGGCGCGAGGCGTAGTCCTGGTAGATGACCCCGGCGAACACGCCGGTCCGGGACCCGCGCACCGAGGACGGGTCGATGCCGGCCCGCTCGAAGGCCTCCCAGGCGGTCTCCAGCAGCAGCCGCTGCTGCGGGTCGGTGGCCAGCGCCTCCCGGGTGCTCATGCCGAAGAACGCCGGGTCGAAGTCGGCCGCGTCGTGCAGGAACCCGCCCTCGCGGACGTACACCGAGCCGTGGCGCGCCGGGTCGGGGTCGTGCAGGCCCTCGGCCCAGCCGCGGTCGGCCGGGAACGGCGAGATCGCGTCCCGCTCCTCGGCGACCAGACGCCAGAGGTCCTCGGGCGAGGTGACCCCGCCGGGGTAGCGGCACGCCATGCCGACGACGGCGATCGGCTCGCGGGCGCCCTCCTCGGCCTCCTGGAGCCGCCGGCGCGTCCTGCGCAGGTCGACGGTCAGCCGCTTGAGGGTGTCGAGGACCTTCTCGTCACTCGTCATTGCGCTGTGCGCCTCTCTTCTCGACGGGGCCGGCAACGGCTCGGGGCAGGCGGGTTCACGGGTTCTGCAGTTCGCCGTCGGCGATGGCGAGCAACTCGTCGAGGGTCGCGTCCCCGAACTCGTCCTCGTCCTGGTCCTCGCCGGGTCGGTCCGGGCTGTCCGGCCCGGCCGCGTCCAGCTGTGCCGCCAGCCCGCGCAGCCGGGCGGCGAGCCGCTCGCGCGCAGGGTCCCCGGCGGCCAGGTCGCGCAGGCCGGCCTCCAGGTCGTCCAGGTCGACGGGGCCCCCGGTGGCACGGACAGGCGGTGCGGCCGGCCGCTCCTGGTGCTCCAGCAGCTCCCCGAGGTGGGTGGCGACGGCGGCCGGGGTCGGGTGGTCGAAGACCAGCGTGGCCGGCAGCCGCAGCCCGGTGGCCGCGTTCAGCCGGTTGCGCAGCTCGACCCCGCGCAGCGAGTCGAAACCGGACTCCAGGAAGCCGCGCCCCGCGGCGACCGCCTCCGGTGAGGCGTGGCCGAGCACCGTGGCCACCTGGGACCGGACCAGCTCGACCAGCGCGTGCGACCGTTCGGCGGCGGTGAGACCGGCCAGCGACAGCCCGGTGCCCGTCCCGGCCGACGCCTCGGCCCGGGCGGCGCGCCGGGGCGCCGTGCCGAGCAGCGCCCGCAGCAGCGGCGGCCGCTGCGCCGGGTCGCCGTCGCGCAGCGCGGCGAGGTCCAGCCGGACCGGCAGCGTCAGCGGGCGGTCCTGGGCGAGCGCGGCGTCGAACAGCGCCAGGCCCTCCGTCGTGGACATCGGCAGGACGCCCGAACGCCGCATCCGGCGCCGGTCCGCCTCGTTCAGCCCGCCGGTCATCGCGCTCTCGGCGGACCACAGCCCCCACGCCATCGACACCCCGGGCAGGCCCAGCGCGCGGCGGTGCGCGGCCAGGCCGTCCAGGTAGGCGTTGGCGGCGGCGTAGTTGGCCTGCCCGGCACTGCCCAGCACGCCGCCCGCCGCCGAGAACAGCACGAACATCGCGGGCTTGGCGTCCAGGGTCAGCTCGTGCAGGTGCCAGGCCGCGTCCGCCTTCGGGCGCAGCACGGCCCTGACCCGCTCCGGCGTGAGCGAGGCGAGCGTGCCGTCGTCCAGCACCCCGGCCGCGTGCACCACACCCGTCAGCGGGTGCTGCGCCGGGACGGCGGCGAGCACGGCGGCCAGCGCGCTCCGGTCGGCGGCGTCGCACCGGGCGACGGTGACCTCGGCGCCGAGCGCGGACAGCCGCTCGACGAGCTCGCCGGCCCCCTCGGCCTTCCGGCCCTGCCGGCTGACGAGCAGCAGGTGCCGGACGCCGTGGTCCTCGACCAGGTGCCGGGCGACCAGCGCGCCCAGCGTCCCGGTGCCGCCGGTGATCAGCACCGTGCCCTCGGGCTCCAGCGCGGGGGCGGCGGCGCCGTCGTCCGGGCGCAGCCGCGCCAGACGGGGCACGAGCAGCCGGCCGGCCCGGACGGCGTACTGCGGCTCGGCGCCGTCCAGCAGGGCCGGCAGCACCGCGGAGGCGTTCGCGTCGGGGCCGTCCGGGTCGGCGTCGGGGTCCGCGTCGAGGTCCACCAGGACGAACCGGTCGGGGTGCTCCGCCTGCGCGGAGCGCACCGCGCCCCAGACGGCGGTCGCGGCCGGATCGGGTGAGCCGGCCGGCTCGGGTGAGCCTGCGGAGTCCGTGGTGTCGACGGCGCCGTGGGTCACCAGCACCAGCCGCGAGGCGGCGAACCGGTCGTCGGCGGCCCAGGACTGCAGCAGGGCGAGCGCCCGCTCCACGGCGTCCCGGGCGGCGTCCGCGGACCGGCGGTCCCCACCCGGCTGCGGCGTCCAGGGGACCACGACGGCCTCGGGCACCGGCGCGCCGGCCGTGACGGCGTCGGCGAGGGCCGCGAGATCCGGGTAGCGGGACGACGCGTGCGCGTCCGCACCGAGCACGGCATGGCGGACGGTGCGCGCGGCGGGCCGGTCGGCCGGCTCGGTCCAGGCCAGCCGGAAGAGGCAGTCGGCGGCGGTGCGGTCGGCGGCGGCGCCGAGCTGCGCCGGGGAGACCGGCCGCACGGCGAGCGACTCGATCGTGGCCACCGGCAGACCGGTCCGGTCGGCCACCGACAGCGCCAGGCCGTCCGGCCCGGTGGGCGTCAGCCGGACCCGCAGCGCGGTGGCGCCGGTGGCGTGCAGGGTGGCGCCCGCCCAGGAGAACGGCAGCCGCACCTGCTCGGCACCGTCGATCAGGGTGGTGTGCAGGGCCGCGTCCAGCAGCGCGGGGTGGATCCCGAAGCGGTCGGCGTCGGCCGACTGCGCCTCCGGCAGCCGGACTTCGGCGTACACCTCCTCGCCTAGCCGCCAGGCGGCGTGCAGCCCCTGGAACGCCGGCCCGTACCCGAGGCCGTCCTCGGCGAGCCGCTGGTAGAGGCCGTCGAGCCCGACCGGCACGGCCCCGGCCGGCGGCCAGACGGCGTCGGTCGCCCACCCGCTGGTCGGCGCGACCGGGACGGCCGTCCCGGTCGCGTGGCACGTCCAGGTGGTGGCGTCCCCGGCGGTGTCGGCGCTGTCGGGGGCGGAGTGGACGGTGAGTGGGCGACGGCCGGCGCCGTCCGGCGCGCCGATCCGGACCTGGATCCGGACGGCCTGCTGCTCGGGGAGGACGAGGGGTGCCTGGAGGGTCAGTTCCTCCAGGTGGTGGCAGCCGACCCGGTGTCCGGCGTGGAGGGCGAGTTCGACGAGCGCGGTGCCGGGGGCGAGGACGGTGCCCCAGACGGCGTGGTCGGCGAGCCAGGGATGGGTGCTGACGGAGAGTCGGCCCGTCAGGATCAGGCCCTCGTCGTCGGGCAGCGCGACGGCCGCGGCGAGCAGCGGGTGCCCGGCGGAGTCGAGCCCGGAGGTGCGCGGGTCGGCGGTCGCGGGCGCGGTGAGCCAGAAGCGCTCGCGCTGGAAGGGGTAGGTGGGGAGGTCGGGGTGGTGGCCGGGGTGGAGGAGCGGGGCCCAGTGGACGGGGCGCCCGTGGGTGTGGAGGTGGGCGGCGGAGGTGAGCAGTCGGGTCCAGTGGCCCTCGTGGCGGCGCAGGGTGCCGGTGACGACGGCCGGCGTTCCGTCGAGGGTGTCCTCGACCGCGGGGGTGAGGACGGGGTGGGGGCTGGTCTCCACGAACGTGCGGTGGCCGTTTTCGGCGAGGGCGCGGACGGCCTGTTCGAAGAGGACCGGCCGGCGCAGGTTGGTGTACCAGTAGTCGGCGTCGAGGGTGGTGGTGTCGACGACCTCGGCGGTGACGGCCGACATGAAGGGGACGGTGGCGGCCGCCGGCTTGATGTCGGCGAGGTCGGCGAGGAGTCGGCCACGGAGGGTCTCGACGTGCGGGGAGTGGGAGGCGTAGTCGACATCGATGCGGCGGGCGCGGATGCTCTGCTGTTCGCAGTGGGCGAGGAGTTCGTCGAGGGCATCGCGGTCGCCGGCGACGACGGTGGTGGCAGGGCCGTTGTGGGCCGCGACGCTGAGGCGGCCGTCCCAGCGGGCGAGCAGCTCGGCGGCCTCGGTGTGCGGCAGGGGGAGGGAGGCCATGCCACCGTCTCCGCTGATGGCGAGGATGGCCTTGGCGCGGAGGGCGACGATGCGGGCGGCGTCGTCGAGGGTGAGGGCGCCGGCGATGTGGGCGGCGGCTATTTCGCCCTGGGAGTGGCCGAGGACGGCGTCGGGGTGGACGCCGAGGGACTGCCAGAGGCGGGCGAGGGAGACCATGACGGCGAAGAGGGCGGGTTGGACGACGTCGACGCGGGTGAGGTCGTCGTTGCCGCGCAGGACGTCGAGCAGGGACCAGTCGGTGTGCGGGGCGAGGGCTTCGGCGCAGGCTTCGATGTGGCTGCGGAACACGGTTGAGGTGTCGAGGAGTTCGGCGCCCATGCCGATCCACTGGGAGCCCTGGCCGGGGAAGACGAAGACGGTGCGCCCGGAGTCCTCGGTGCTGCCGGTGGTGGTGGTGCCCTCGTCGGCCAGGGCGGTCAGGTGGGCGAGGAGTTCGGCGTGGGTGCGGCCGAGGGCGACGGTGCGGTGGTCGAGGGTGGCGCGTCCGGTGAGCAGGGTGTGTCCGACGGTGTGCAGGTCGGTGTCGGGGTGGTCGCGGAGGAAGTCGGCGAGTTGTGCGGCGTGTGCGCGCAGGCCCGGTTCGTCGCGGGCGGAGAGCACCCACGGGACCACGAGGGAGGGGGAGTCGGCGATGCCGGCCGCCTCCTCGACGGGCGGGGCCTCCTCCAGGATGACGTGCGCGTTGGTCCCGCTGATCCCGAACGCCGACACACCCGCACGACGCGGCCGCCCGTCCGCCTGCGCCCACTCGCGCTGCTCGGTGAGCAGTGCGACCGCGCCGGCGGTCCAGTCCACATGGGTGGTCGGTTCGGTGACGTGCAGGGTGCGCGGCAGCATGCCGTGCTGCAGGGCCAGCACCATCTTGATCACGCCGGCCACGCCCGCCGCCGCCTGGGTGTGGCCGAGGTTGGACTTCAACGAGCCGAGCCAGAGCGGCTGTTCGCCGGTCCGCTGCTGCCCGTAGGTGGCGAGCAGGGCCTGCGCCTCGATCGGGTCGCCGAGGCGGGTGCCCGTCCCGTGCGCCTCCACCGCGTCGACGTCCGCCGCCGAGAGCCGGGCGTCGGCCAGTGCGGCGCGGATCACCCGCTGCTGGGAGGGACCGTTCGGCGCGGCCAGCCCGTTGGAGGCGCCGTCCTGGTTGACCGCGCTGCCGCGGACCACGGCGAGCACCCGGTGCCCGTTGCGCCGCGCGTCCGACAAGCGCTCCAGCAGCACCACGCCGGCGCCCTCGGCGAGGCCGAAGCCGTCCGCGTCCTCCGAGAACGCCTTGCAGCGGCCGCTCCCGGACAGGGCGCCCATCCGGCTGAAGCCGATGAAGGAGTCCGGAGTCGGCATCACCACCGCGCCGCCGGCGACGGCCATCGTGCACTCGCCGTTGCGCAGCGACTGCGCCGCCAGGTGCAGGGCGACCAGCGACGACGAGCACGCCGTGTCGACGGTGATCGCCGGCCCCTCCAGCCCGAACGCGTAGGAGAGCCGGCCCGAGATGACGCTGGTGACGCTGCCGGTGATGACGTAGTCCCCGATGGCGGCCGGGGCGTCGGCGGACTTCGTGCCGTACCCGTGCTGCATGGCACCGACGAAGGCGCCGGTCCGGCTGCCACGCAGAGAGGTCAGATCGATGCCGGCCCGCTCGAAGGCCTCCCAGGAGGTCTCCAGCAGCAGCCGCTGCTGCGGGTCCATCGCCAGTGCCTCGCGGGGGCTGATCCCGAAGAACCCGGCGTCGAACGCGTCCACGTCCCGGACGAAGCCGCCCTGCTCCCCGGAGACCGCGGACAGGTCCCAGCCGCGATCGGTGGGCAGGCCGGAGATCACGTCGCCGTCGGTGACGAGCAGCTGCCAGAGCTCCTCCGGGGTCGAGACCCCGCCCGGGAACCGGCAGGCCATGCCGACGATCGCGATCGCCTCGTCGTCCGCGTCGGCCGTCGGCCGGGTCGCCGCGACCGGGGCGACCATCTCGGGCGCGCCCAGCTCCAGGATCTCGCGACGCAGCTGGGCGACCAGCGCGGCCGGGGTCGGGTGGTCGAAGACCAGGGTGGCCGGCAGTCGCAGACCGGTGGCCGCGTTCAGCCGGTTGCGCAGCTCGACCGCCGTCAGCGACTCGAACCCCAGCTCCTTGAACGCCCGTTCGGGGCGGATGGCGTCCGGCGTGCTGCGCCCCAGCACCGCGACGGCGTGCCTGGTGACCAGCTCGGTGAGAGTGCGGTGCTGCTCCGCCTCCGACAGCCGGCCCAGCGAGAGGCGGAGTTCGGACTCGGCGGCCGTCGGCGTCGGCGCCGACTCGGCGGAGGCCGCCAACACAGCGCGGGCCTCGGGGAGTTCGCCGAGCAGCGGGCTCGGACGCAGCGCGGTGAAGAGCGGGACGAAGCGGTCCCAGTCGATCTCGGCGACCGCGACGAAGGTGTCGTCGTGGTCCAGCGCCTGCTGGAGGGCGGCGATCGCCAACTCGGCGCGCATCAGCGGAAGCCCCTGTTCGCGGACCCGCCGGCGGGTCCGCTCGACGTCCTGGTCGCCGAGGTTCTTCCAGGTGTTGACGGCGTCCTCCCAGACGCCCCAGGCGACCGACAGCATCGGCAGACCGCCGGCGCGGCCCTGCTCCGCCAGGGCGTCCAGTGCCGCGTTGGCGGCGGCGTAGGCGGCGTGGTCCCCGCTGCCCCAGAAGCCGGCGATGGAGGAGAACAGGACGAAGGCGTCCAGCGCCGCCGGGTCGAGCAGGTCGACCAGGTGCCGGGCGCCGTCCACCTTGGCGGCCAGCACCTGGTCGAGGCTCTCCACCGTGGTGTCGACCACGGACGTCAGCTCGATGAACGCGGCCGTGTGCAGGACGGCCCGCACGGTGTGGCCGTCCGCCCGCAGCCGGTCGAGCAGGCCCGCGACCGCGTCGCGGTCGGCCACGTCGCACGCGGCCAGGGTGACGGCGACGCCCCGCGCGGTCAGTTCGGCCGCGAGGTCCGTCGCCCCCGGGGCCTCCGGGCCCGAACGGCTGGCCAGGACGAGGTGCTCGGCGCCGTTGTCGGCCAGCCAGCGGGCAAGTCGGGGGCCGAGGCTCCCGGTGCCGCCGGTGACCAGCACCGTGCCGCGCGGGCGCCAGCCGCGGATCGGCCGGGCCTCCCCGGCGGCGGCGTGCACCATCCGCCGGGCGAACAGCCCGGCCGCCCGCACCGCCACCTGGTCCTCCTCGGAGGAGCCGGCCACCACCCGCAGCAGCCGCCCGAGCGACCGCTCGTCCGGCTGCCCGGGCAGGTCGACCAGACCGCCCCAGAGGTGCGGCAGCTCCAGCGCGACGACCCGGCCGAGCCCCCACAGCTGGGCCTGGACCTGATCGGCCGGCGCGTCGGACGGCCCGGTGTGCACGGCGCCGCGCGTGGCGCACCACACCGGTACCCGCAGGCCGAGGCCGGACAGCTCCTGGACCAGCGCCAGCGTCAGCGCGACGCCGGTGGTCGCCGTGCGCCGCCCGGGGTGCCGGCGGGCGTCCAGCGCGAGGAACGACAGCACGCCGGCGAGCCCGCCCGGCTCGGCGCCCTCGATCACCTCGCGCAGTCGGGCGGCCAGGGCGTCGCGGTCGGCGTCCGCCTCCAGCAGCACGGTCCGTGCGCCGCGCGCGCCCAGCCCACGGGCGGCCTCGGCCACCCAGGCGTCGTCGGTGTGGCCCGCGGGGACGAGCACCAGCCAGGTGCCGGAGAGCGCGGCCGGCGCGAGGTCCGCCACCGGCTTCCACGCGATCCGGTACCGCCAGTCGTCCACGGCGGAGCGGTCGCGGCTCTGCCGGTGCCAGGAGGAGAGCGCCGGCAGCAGGGTGCTCAGCGACCGCCGCTGCTCCTCGTCCTCGACCTGGAGGGTGGCGGCGACCGCGGCGATGTCCTGCTCCTCGACGGCCTCCCAGAACCCCGCGTCCACCGCGGAGGCGGCGGCCGGGCTCGAACCGGCCGGGGCGGCGTCCTGGATCCACAGGTGCTGGTGCCGGAAGGGGTAGGTGGGGAGGTCGGGGTGGTGGCCGGGGCGGAGGAGCGGGGCCCAGTCGACCCGGATGCCGTGGGCGTGGAGGTGGGCGGCGGAGGTGAGCAGCCGGGTCCAGCCGCCTTCGTCGCGGCGCAGGGTGCCGGTGGTGACGGCGGGTGTTCCGTCGGTGGTGTCCTCGATGGCGGCGGTGAGGACGGGGTGGGGGCTGGTCTCGATGAAGGTGCTGTGGTCGTTCTCGGCGAGGGCGCGGACGGCCTGTTCGAAGAGGACGGGTCGGCGGAGGTTGGTGTACCAGTAGTCGGCGTCGAGGGTGGTGGTGTCGGTG
>NZ_JBHVWC010000121.1:0-15149 GCF_042882445.1 Kitasatospora sp. NPDC058218
AGCCACGTGATCATTCTGACCGTCCGGCGCCCATCAGCACAGCAACCGGACGGTGCATCAGAAACGAGGCGAACGTTGTCTGATGCGGCACTAGGTCTTCCAGCTTGGCGACGCCGGCCGGGACGGTGCGCAGCATCCTGGCGACGTGCGGGGTGCGGGCGGCGGTCTCCAGGTCGTTGGCTCGGTTGGCGAAGCCGGCCTGGCCGGTGCCGGTGAGGACGAACAGCAGTCGGGGGAGCGCGTGTACCGGCGTTCCCACAGTGGCACCCGGCCGCCCTGCTCGGCCTTGATGGTGCCCGAGCGCATCCCGGCCGGGAGCATCTTGGTCGACCAGTAGCGGGCGTAGGCGTTGAGCTTCGACGCCAGCCGCTCGGCGCCCATGGTGGCGCGGTCGACCTCGACGAACGCCCGCAGGCGCAGCGTGCCCTCCGGGTCGGTGACTCCGTAGTAGAGCAGCCCGTCGGGACGCACCGTCCCCTCCCGGCCTTCGGCGAAGCGGTGGGTGACCTCCGGAATGAAGTCGAACGGCCCGTACCCGTCCCCGCGGGCCCGGGCATCGTCCAGGAACGCCAGGTGCGTGCGCAGGACCGCGAGCTGGTGGTACAGCGTGAACTTGAGGCCTCCTTGTCGCCGGGCAGCCGGGGCGCGGGGATGTCCGCCAGTTCGGGGAACGCGGCCGCGATCCGGGCGCCGTTCTCGGTCAGGAACCAGCCCTTGGCCCGCGCGGACTGGGGCAGCACCAGCTCCTCGGCCAGGCCCCGCTCGCGCAGCTGCCGCAGCCGGCCCCGCATCTTCTCGATGCCGCTGTCCGGCGCGTGCAGGCGGCGCAGCTGCTCGGCGGTGGCGATCCGGAACTGGAACAGCGACGCCACCACCGCCCAGCTGATCTCCACCTCCCGCGTCTCGCTGTCCGGCTCCGCGCCCGTCCTCGCCCTCGTCCCTGGGATCTGGGAGCGTGAGGATGCTTTCTGTAGGACGTTTGTTGTGCGGTGCGTGGAGCCCGATCAGCTGTCCGGTTCCTGGCACCGAGCGAGCCCCGGTTCCGCCCTACGGGTAGCGCCGCGCTGGCCGCGAGATCAGGCTGGTTCCTGCGGCTTGTCTGCCGTCGGGGATGGAGTGGTCTCCCGTAGGGCGAGGATGGTGAGGAGGGCGAATGCCACCGCGGCGGCGAGGGTACGGGCGTCGTTGAACAGCTCCCAGCGGCGCAGGATGCCCGCATGGTCGGCCGGTGCTGCGGTGGCGGCCCACTGCTTGATAAGGCCGTTGATCGGGACGTTCCCGAACCGGGTGATCAGGAAGGACGCGACGGTCAGGAACCCCGCCGCAGTCGCGAGGATTCGCGGCCTGCCGCGCGTGAGGGCGGCCAGGGCGAGGGAGCTGAGAGCGGAGACCGCCATGGCACCCTGCACCGTGATCCCGTTCATCTTCATCAGCTCGGCATGGAAGTCGAGTCTCATCTCGAGTGGCACGGCGTTGAAGGTCGGGACGAGGTTCGCGGCGCCGTAGCCGAAGGTGCCGGCAAGCAGGCCGGTGGAGAACAGGGACAGTCCCTGGAGGAGTCGGGTGCGCATGAATGCCTCTCCCTTAGGGGCGCGAGCGGTGTCTGCGTTCAGACGGCGGTGAAGCGGCTTCTCGCCTCGCCCCGGAGCCGGCCGGGTGGAAGTCTGCGGCCGAAGGCGAGCAGGAGGAGGTCCTGGGCGGCGCCGTACACGGGAGAGCCTGATCCGTACGACCAGTCCAGATCCTCGGCACACAGCCGCACTCCGCCGACGTCGGCGCCGAAGAACCTCAGACCGCTGGGCCGGATCCCTTCGAGCAGCACCCGCAGTCGGTCCTCGGGGACACGCCGGTCCAGGCCGAGGGCGACCGTGATGTCCAGGCCGTGCACCACGTCGTGGCCGAGCGCGGCTTGGAGTCCACCGACCGGCGGAGTCCAGGGATGGTGGGCGTTCTCCCGCAGGAACGCGGCGAGTTCGACCGCGGAATGGGCAGCCGCGTCCCGGCGTGCGACACGGTCGGTCATGCGGTGCAGGCTTCCCCGGGCCTTGGCCAACTCGCCCATCGTCGCGGGCAGGGAGAGGCGGAACCCCATCGACATGTGGGCTGTGACCTCACGGACCCGCCATCCCGCGCAGAGACTCGGCTCGTCCCACTGGGCGGGCCTCAGACGGTCGAGCAGATCGGCCAGATCCTGGCGTTCCGCCGCGATCAAGGCCCTGACCTCGGCGTTCGTGCGCCTTCGAGGTATCGCATTCTCCATGTGATCAACTCTGCGGTCCGGCCGAACCGCATGTCCAATAGATGGATGTGCTGCGATCTAGAATCAACAGTTATGGAGCTTCGCCAGCTGCGCTACCTCGTCACTGTCGTCGAGGAGGGCGGCTTCACCCGTGCCGCTGCCCGACTGCACCTGGCCCAGCCGGGGCTCAGCGCCCAGATCCGCCAGCTCGAGAAGGAGTTGGGGCAGACCCTGCTCGAGCGGTCCAGCCGGTCGGTGACGCCGACCGAGGTGGGCCGGGCCGTCCTGCCCTATGCGCGAGCGGCGTTGGCGGCCGTGGACGCGGTGCGGCACGCGGTGGACGAGCACGCCGGACTGCTGCGCGGCCGGGTCACGCTCGGACTGGTCCCCGGCGCCACCGGGCACGCCTTCGACGTCGCCTCATTCCTCGCGGACTTCCACGACGCCCACCCCGGCCTGGAGATCGCACTGACCGAGGACGCCTCGGATCGGATGCAGGCCGCGCTCCTGGCGGGTGAGATCGACATCGCTCTCCTCGGACCCCCTGGCGAAGAACCTCCGCCCGGCCTGTCCTACCGGACGGTCATCGACGCTCCGCTCGGCGTCGCCGTCGCAGTCGGCGATCCGCTCCTCGCCGACGCCGACCGCACCGATGTCCCCCTGACGGATCTGCGGGACCGCCCGCTGATCTGCCTGCCGCAGGGCACCGGAGTCCGGGCAGCGCTCGAACGCGCCTGCGCGCAGGCCGGGTTCGGGCCCCGGGTCGCCTTCGAGGCGGCTGCCCCCCATGTGCTCGCCCAACTCGCCGTCCGGGGCCTGGGTGTCGCCGTCATGCCCATCGACGAGGAGACGCCGGGCATGGCCGTCCCCCTGCACACCCTGCCGATCGTCCAGCCCCGGATCCGTGCCCGCATCGTCCTCGCCTGGCCGGCAGCCGGGCCCGCAAGCCCGGCGGCCCGGGCGCTCCTCAACCGGCTGCACGACGCCCTGCCGAAGGCACCCACGCCGTAGGGCAGGACGTCTCTTCCGGATCTTGCCTGCCCCGTACGTCCGGCGGAATCCGAATGAGACGACTTCCCCGACACGCCGAAGGGGCGCTCTCAGAACTCGCCGACATTTCCGGTGCCCGTAACGAGCAGGTGCTCTCCGCACTCAGCGACAAGCGTTCTCCGTTCTCGCCTACGTTGCCGGACACCTTGATGACCGGGTCAGGCGCCCTGCAGAAGCGCGGGCTGGACGCTCAGCACGTGCTCAGCCGGCCGCTGCCGCTCGTACAGGGCGATGGCCTCCTCGAACCTCCCGGTCGCGAAGCACTCACGCACCCGCTCCCCGGCCTCGGTGCTGTCGGTGCTGAGACAGTCCAGCTCCGCGCCGGCCTCCAACGCGTCCGCCTCGGTGCGGTAGACCCGCACGGTGAGCGCCTGGACGCCCCGGGCACCGCGGTGGGCCAGCGTCCACACGCCCGGCCATGTCAGATCGCCCTCGTGGCCGGGGAGCCGGTCGACCGCGGGGCAGATGGTCACGTCCTGGACGAAGCCGCTGTCGCTCGTCATGACCTCACCGCTGGCAGAGCAGCCCCGCCGACCCATCGGCGCCAGTCACACCGGCCACCCGGGGGGCCTACGTGCGGAACACACCTGTGCTCGCGGTGGAACAGATCCTGCCGCCCGCGGCCGTCGAGCTGACCCTGCGCAATCCCGTACCGGGCAAGGACCCGCTGCGCGTTCGCCTGGACCCCGCCACCACGGGCCCCTGGACTGCCCACCCGACGGCCGAAACCGGATGATCAGCCGCTACCCGCTTTCCCTACGGGCGGCACAACGGGGGAGTGGGTGGCCAGCGAGGCCTGGGGCGCATCGAGAGGCTCGGCGATGACCGTACTCGCCCCGGAGGCAGTCGTCCGGATTGTCGGGCACGCCTCGTAGGCTCAGCCCATGAGTGGTCAGACCTGGGTTGGCGTTCGGGAGCGTGTGCTCGCGCTGGGAGTGAGTCCGGCCGGTGCCGGTGTGTTCGGTTCTCGGGGGCACCGGTTCGCCTTGGACGAGCCGCTGACCTCGGCCGAAGTGGCTGACCTCGAAGCCCAGATAGGTGCTGTCCTGCCCGAGGAGTACCGCGAGTTCCTCCTCCAGGTCGGAGCTGGCGGCGCCGGTCCAGCGTATGGCGTCTTCCCCGTCCGGCGGATCCAGGGCCGCTGGCGTTGGGAGGGGGATGGCGCCGACCTCGCGGACCTGTCCAGGCTGGGCGAACCCTTCCCCCAGCAGGGCCCGGACCAGGAGCACGTGAGGTCACTTCTGGAAGAACGGCCGGAGGAGGAGGACTTCGAGGAGATCGAAGACTTCGACGACGCCATCGAGTCCTGGGACGAGCGATGGGAACCCGTGATGTTCGCACCGGATCGTACGGTCGGCGCCGTCGTGATCTCGCACCTGGGCTGCGCCGCCCGCCAGTGGCTGATCATCAGCGGTCCCGAGCAGGGGCGGATCTGGTCCGACAACCGGGTGGACGACGAGGACCTCACTCTGCTGCTGGACGAGCGCGGCGAGCCGACGACCTTTGCTCGGTGGTATCTGACGTGGCTCGATGAGAGCGAACGTCAACAGCAGCAGGCCAGCCCTTCATAGCGTCTGCTTGCCGAACGATCGCCAGCCGCCAGATACCTCGCCGATTCAGCGACAGTTGTCATGCTGACCCGCCCGGAGAACCGCACGTCGAGTAGCGCGGTTAGCGACAAGTAGCGTGCTGGGTCACAAGTCGGCGGGACCTGTTCATGCGGGTTGGCGGCCCCGGGTGTCAGCGGTCAGTTAGTTTCCCCCTGTGGGCGGCCACCTGGTGGGAAATCACTTGGCCACGCACTCGGCTACGGTCAGTGACGGCCGCCATCTTCCGCCACAGCCGCGATCAGGGCCGCCAGGCCGTCGAGGTGGCGGTCGAGCCCGAAGGTGAAGAGGGATTCGCCGGACAGGTCCAGGCCGGGGTCGGCGCGGGCAGCGGTGAACGCCGGGAACGTGCCGTCCGACAGCAGCGCGGCCATCCGGGATTCCTGGACTTGCATCCACTGGTCGCCGTTGACGCCGCTGGCCCGAGCCGCTTCGTGCTCCACCGCGAGGTCGACCGCGCAGCCCCGGACGAAGGCGAAGAGTGAGACCGCCGCGTGCATCCGGGTGTCGGCGTCGAGGCCGAGGCCCTCCAGGGCCGCCAGAGCCCACTCGACATGGCGCATGCCGTTCGGGGTGAGTAGCGGGCGGGCGAGGTTCATGGCGGCCGCGAGCCAGGGGTGGTCCTGGTAGAGCCGCCACTGTGCCCGGGCGGAGAGCTCCAGGCGGGTCCGCCAGTCGGCCGGGGCCGGGGTGGGCAGGGGTGCCTGTGCGTAGGCGGCGTCGACCATCAGCGCGAGGAGCTGGTCCCGGTTCTGCACGTGCCGGTACAGCGACATCGCCGAGGTGCCGAGTTCGGCGGCCAGCCGCCGCATGGTGAGCGCGGCCGCGCCCTCCGCGTCGGCGATCGCGATGCCCGCCCGTACCAGGCGCCGGCGCCCGTCCGACTCCTCCGAGCTCCCGTCGGCCGCCCGGCCCGCCGCCGGTCGGGCCGTCCGTGACGTGCGGGGGACGGCGCAGACCACGGTGCCCACCCCGGGCACGGCCCGGGTCAGACCCTCCTGCCGCAGGACGGCCAGGGCCTTGGTCGCCGTGGCCATGGCGACCCCCCACCGCTGGGTGAGCGCCCGGGTGGAGGGCACCCGGTCCCCCGGGCGCAGCTCGCCGGTCTCGATGCGGTGCCGCAGTTCGGCGGCGATCCTCGCGTATGGCGGCTCTGCGGACATGAGGCACTCCTTGGTGTACTAGTACGCGAACCCTAGCGCACTAGGGCTCCTTCCTCGATTTCGCACTTCACAGGGGGAATCTGTCGCCCATACGTTGTACGCATCGACCTGAGAGAGGAACCCGAGATGACCACCACCACCCGTACCGTCCTGATCTCCGGCGCCAGCGTGGCCGGCCCCGCCCTCGCCTACTGGCTGCGCCGTCACGGCTTCGCCCCCACCGTGGTGGAGCGCGCCGACGCGGTGCGGGAGGGCGGCTACGCGGTGGACTTCCGTGGAGAGGCGCTGGACGTGTTGGGCCGGATGGGCCTGCTGGAGCGCATCCGCGAACTGGACACCGCGATGGGCGACGCGGCGATGGTGGACGCCGAGGGGCGCCAGTACGCGACCCTGCCCGCCGTGATCTTCGCGGGCGACCTGGAGGTCCTCAAGGGCGATCTGACCAGGATGCTGTACGAGGCCACCCGCGACGACGTCGAGTACGTCTTCGGGGACTCCATCGCGAGCCTGACCGAGGACGAGCACGGCGTCGAGGTCACCTTCGAGCGCGGCGCCCCCCCGCTTCGACCTGGTCGTCGGCGCCGACGGTCTGCACTCCCGGACCCGGGCGCTCACCTTCGGCCCCGAGGAGCAGTTCGTCCGCCACCTCGGCATCTACACCGCCATCTTCAGCCTGGACAACTACCTCGGCCTGAAGAACACCGGCCGGCTCTACGCCGCCCCGGGCAAGGCCGCCAACATCTTCACCGCCCGCGCCAACACCGGGGCCCGCGCCGCCTTCCACCTCGCCGCCGAGCACCTGGAGTACGACCGCCACGACCGCGCCGGGCAGCAGCGCATCATCGCCGAACGCTTCGCCGACGACGGCTGGGAGATCCCGCGCCTGCTCGACGAGATGGCGCAGGCACCGGACTTCTTCTTCGACGCCAACGCCCAGGTGGAGATGGACACCTGGTCCAAGGGGCGCATCGTGCTCCTCGGCGACGCCGGCTACTGCGCCGGCCCGACCTCCGGCCGCGGCACCTCGCAGGCCCTGATCGGCGCCTACATCCTGGCCGGCGAACTCGCCGCCTCCGGAGGCGACCACACCACGGCCTTCGCCGCGTACGAGCGCGAGATGCGCGGCTACGTGACGGAACACCAGACCCTCGGCCGCGAGGGCGCGGAGCGGTTCTTCATGCCCGCCCCCACCCAGGAGATCCTGGACATGCTGGCCGCCCAGGCACCCGAGAACACCCGCACCACCCCGATCCGGCTGCGCGACTACGCCGCACCGTCCTCGCACGAGCCGACGGCGGTCGCCGCAGCCGTGGGCGCCGCGTGACGAGGGGCCCGCGGGGTCTTGAGATCCGCCCCCCCGGTCGCCGACCCGTTCCAGGCCGCCGCCGCGTGACAAGGCCGCCGAAGAAGGCCCGGGCCCCGCCCACGCCGCACAACCGACCCGTGAACGCTGTACAGGAATGCGCCCCTTCATGGGTCTTCACCCGTCAAGAGTTGTGGACACAAGGCCGGAACCGAATACCGGAACGGCTACTGACCAGGAGATACACCACCATGAGCACCAACACGCCCAAGCCCGTCCTGACCCGCGCCGCCGAGGCCGAGACCACCAGTGACCCGAGCAGCACGATGACCCTCCTCGCCGACTGCGGCACCGCCGACAGCCCGGTCACCAGCTACCGCTCCACCTTCACCGAGGGAGCGGTCGGCGCCCCGGCCCACTTCCACACCCGGGCCTCGGAGCTGTTCTTCGTCATCGGCGGCGCGCTGCGGGTGCTGGTGGACGACGGGGTGACGACGCTGCACGAGGGCGACTTCCTGCTCGTCCCCCCGCACACCCCCCACGCCTTCGCCGCGGCCCCCGGCTCAACGGCCGACGTGCTGTTCACCTTCACGCCCGGCATGCCGCGCTTCGACTACCTGCGCCTGCTCGGCCGGGTCATGCGCGGCGAGGCGAGCCCGCAGGAGATCAAGGACTCCTCCGAGCTGTACGACAACCACTACGTCGACAGCCCGCTCTGGCGTGCCGCCCTGGAGACGGCCGCCGAGTAGGCCCCGCTCCGTTAAGGGGATGCGAATTCCGGTGCTTCCCGCCCGCTTGCAGGCTGCATCAGGTTGGGGGCGGGCGGGTGCAGCACCACGGTCGGCCGCCAGCGGGCTGGTCTTCCGTCGGCCCGCCAGCCGGACCACCACACCGGCATGCCAGCGCCGAGCAGCCGCCCCGGCTCCCCAACCGCGGGGGGCCGGGCCGAAACTGTGCCACAGTGGCACACTTTCCAATGCTCGTGAGCGACACCGAGCTGGGCATAGATCACGCGGCAGCACCGGCGCGAAGGGGGACCCCGACATGGGGGTGAAGGAAGCAGCCCGGCAGATCCTGAAGATTCTGCTGGGCCAGGACTCCCACCACGATCCGTACCTGGAACTGCTGCGCCTGGGCGCAGCAAGCAAGGAGATCGAGTCCGAGATCGTGGTCACAGCGCACCCCGTACCGCTCCGGCGCCCGCCCCGGCTGGCCCTGCCACGCCCACCCCCGCCCAGAGGCCCAAAGCCGCCTCGACGCCCTCCTCCAACCAGGCCCCGACACCACCTGGCCCAGCACCGCCCAACTGCCCCGGGTCCCGGTACCCACCACCACCCGGGCCCGTCCGACCCGCGCACGCTGCCTCGCCGCGAAGGGGTCGTCCTGGTCCTGGTGCCCACGATCGGGCTGCTGGAGCAGGCCGCCGAGTCGTCGTGCGTCGTACCCACAGCACCGGGCGCCCTACCAGCCCCTACCACCCTCGGAAGCCCGCATGAGCCTCGCCGCCGCTCCCGAACTCGCACCCGACCACCGGGAAACGACTCATCGCCCTGCTGGAAGCGACCTCCCCGGCGACCCGCGCCCGGATTGAGGAGAACGTCGACAGCGGCAAGCGCCGCGAGCCGGACCGCCGCCACATCCACCTGCGCGACGTCACCGACAACGACACCCAGGCCCGCGGTCTACTGCTCCGGTTCCAGAGCTGCGCCCGACCAGCGGGAGACGTGTAGCCCGGATGAGCACACGATCGCCAGTTGGCGGCCGACGAGCCAGAACGGCATCTGATCTGTCTACCGGGACGGGTACGTCTTGACGCTGACTGCCCGGCCGGCTCCGCGTTCGCGGATCAGGGCCGCGGTGGACGCCGGGACCGGAACCACCAGGTCTTCCCGGGGCGGCACCACGGCGAGCCCACCGATCGGGGTCCGGTGCACGACCTGCTGCGAGGCCCCCGGTGGCGGCGAGTCGTAGACCAGGTGCACCACGCGCAGCGAGACCGGCACCGGGTGCGGGTTGTGCAGGACGACCGCGTCGAACGGCGCGAAGCGGCTGACCGCCGCGCCGCCGCGGGTCGGCTTCGCATCGATGTAGTCGGCCGGGCTGGCGGCGGGCAGCGCCGCCAGCTCCTTGACAGTGACCCGGACGTCAGCCACCTGCTCCGCGCCCGGGCCTGAGAAGTTCAGCACGTCGAAGCCAGTACCCGGACACAGCACCAGCTCGCCCCGGTCGCTGCCGTATGCCGTTTCGACCCTCACCTCGCGCAGGACAAGCCCGTCGCCGCGCACGGGAGTGAACGTGAGGACCGGCGCGACGTCGACGGTGTTCGGGTTGGTGATGTGCAGCATTTGGTCGATGTGGTTGGAGCCACCGCGCGCCCGGTACGTGAATGTCGGTTGCGTCACGGCCGGCCGCGCCGGTTCCTTGGTCCGCGCGCGGTGAGCCCGGGTGGCGATGGCGGTGATGAAGGCGGCGCTGGTGAGCAGGCTTATCAGCTGATGGGAAGGCACGGGAGGAGTCTAGTAGTCGCCGTTTCACCGGCTGGTTCTTGTCGTCGGGGTCCGCTGACGGTCAGGAAGGACGCCGGGCCGTTCGTCCTGGCGGGGCGTCAGCAAGCACCGGGCATGAGACACATCTACGTGTCTGGAGAACCGTCCCATCTCACCTCGGCGCACCAGCCGGGCGCCCCGGACGGCAGCGGGCCGGCTGCCGCGAGCATCGGTTCGATGTGCGGCAGCCTGGTCTGGGCGGTGCCTCGGGGCGCCGTACACCCCAGGATGAGCCGCCCGGCACCGCCAGTCCCCGCTACCGCGCCGAGGACCTCGTCGAGGAGATCGCCCGGCCTGAGCGCCGCCTACTCATCGTGGCCGTGGGCAAGGAGGCCTACCTCGTACGGCGACTCGACCCGCCGGCACCGGGGCGGCCGGGCCCCGAGCCCCGGGAGAACGCGTGGGCGCATGCCGGGTGCGAGGCGGCCACCCGGTCGGTCGCCGCGATGATCGTCTTTCAGCGCGGTGAACGGGCTGGCTGAAGGCCCGGGTAGCGAGGGCGGGGACCGTCGTCGTCGGGGTTCTGTCGAGCGGGTGGCGAGCCGCTCGACATGCACAGTCATGCCGCACGTTCGGGAGGCTACGCGATCGGGGGTTCTTCGCCCGTTCTCGCCTTGCCGCACCGGCCGGGTTGAGAGCATCGGTGCGTGCCTGCCGACCCGACTTCCTCCGCCCGCCGGCGCCTCGGCGAAACCGCTCGTGAGTACGGCAGCCTGGTGGGCGCCGGCCTGGTGATCTGGTGCGACACCGTGGCCGATCCCGAGAGCGCGGACGTGGTGACGGCCGCCCTCGGGCTGCTGGAGGTCCCGCACCAGCTGGTGCGGGTGGCCAGGCCACCACGGCGGCCAGGCCACCCGCCACGGCCTGGCAGCGAGGCGCGCATCCCGCAGGGGCAGGCGCTGGAGACGTTGAAGCGCCAGGCGCCGTCGCTGCTGCGGCTGGTCTCCCGCGGCCGCCCGGTGGACTCGGAGTTCGATCTGGCGGTGTGGGATCTGGATGAGGTCGGCGCCGTGGTGCCCGCCGGGGCGGCTGGCCGCGCTGGCAGGCGGTCGAGATGGGACTGACCAGCCGCAGGTGTCCCGCGGACCTGCGCGCGCAGGCGCCGGACGACTTCCGCCGGGCGTTCCGGGGGCCCGGCGGCGCCCTGGGGTGGCCGCTGCGGCTGCTGTGTGCGGGGTGCCGGTGGGACGTGGTCCCGGACCCCGAGCTCCGAGCCCCACGTGGCGACCGCTGATCGTCCATGCCACGTGCATGCCACTGCTGCCCACGCCACCTTGGGACTTTGGGGGATCAGGACGCTTCCGGGGTCGGCCGGTCGGCAGTTGTCCGGATTAGCGGACGTGGTTGATGAAGACGCGGGATCCGTCGTGGAATTCAACCGTTGCCCCGTGCCCGACGGCCGGGGGGCGAGGCAGGTCGGAGTAGAGCTCGACCGCGGAGATCTCGCCCGGGTCGGTGGTGAGGAGCGCGGCGACGAGTGCCCGTTCGACCGCGGCCAGGTTGTCGGTCGGGGCGGGTGCCTCCAGCGCGGTCGGCTTGGCTCCGAGAATCGGCTCGGGCTCGGGCTCGGACCACCTGCTGCCGGGGGCGCCGAGTCCGACCACCTGCCACAGGGAGGTCCGTCCGCCGGCCTCGACGGCGATGCCGTACGGATGGCGGCTGTGGCCGGTGGCGGTGAACGTCTTCGCCGCCACACCGGGCAGGCCGGCCGCCGCGTCGAGGAGCAGCTGCTGGAAACGGGCAGGGCGCATGGGTGACCTCGGGGAGCGGGGGTGATTCACCGTAGCCGGATACGCCCTGGTGGCCAGCCGCGCCACATTGGGCCATCGGGCTGATGTCGATGCGGGGTGCCGGTTCACGGCAGCGTTGGCTGACGTTTGATCACTCGAACAAGCAATCGAATAGTGAGTGTATGACCTCCGCCGTGCCGTTCTCCAACCCCGTCCGCTCGCCCGAGCGGCCGGGCGATGCCTCGCGGGCACCGCAGGAGCTGATGTCCCTGCCCGGCGCGTCTCGGGACGTGCGGCGCTGGCATCTGGTGGAGATCCGCCTCGGCGGCCGGTGGTGCCCAGGCATGCTCACCGTGTGGCGCCGCCCGCCCGGGAGCGCGGTGTGGGTCGTCCACGTCACCTGGGGACCGGAGAGCACCGGCGAGTGGGGATGGTTCCTGTTCGACAGAGACCGGATCCGCCCACTGCCCGAACCCGCAGACCCGGCCCCGGCCGCCGCCCCCTACCTGGGCACGTGGCGGGACGCGGCACGGGTGCCGCCCGAGCTCGCCGGCCCGGCCGGCACTGGCCCGACAGAGCGGTGCTGGCGCCTGGCCTGGCTGCGCGCCGAGGGCAGCTGGCGGTCGGTCCTGGTCACCGCCCGCCGGCGCCCGGCACCGCAGATGCCATGGATCGCGCAGGTCCGTTGGGGCGAGGACAAGGCGGCCGCCTGGGTGATCGCCGACGGCATCGCCCTGTGTCCGCTGCCACGGTCCGAGCCGGCGGCCGACGTCGAGGCGGACACGCTCACAGCGCCCGTCGCGTCGCCGGCCCCGGCCACCCCGGGGGAGCTCGCATGAACCTGGCCCCTGCCCCTGCCCGCGTCCCTGCCTCCGGTCCCGATCTCGCTGCCGAGCGCCGGGGCCGGCTCGCCGACCTGCTGGACGCGACGTCCCCGGAGACCCGCGCCCGCCAGGCCCGGGCCACCGTCCTGCCGGTCCTGGAACCGCTGCGCCCGCTGCTTCCGCACGGTGGCCTGGCCAAGGGCATCGTCACCGAGGCCGCCGACATGAGCCTGCACCTGGCCCTCGCCGCCGGGCCGGCGACCGCGGACCGTTACGCCTGGACCGCCACCGTCGGCCTCCCCGACCTCGAGCTCGCCGCGGCCGCCGGCTACGGCCTTGACCTCCACGCCTGGTCGTCGCCGATCACCCCGGCGATCACTACGCGGAGGTGGTCACCGCGCTCGCCGCCGCCTGCCCCGTCGTTCTCGCTGCCAGCCCCATTGGGCTGGCGGCGCGCGCAGTCGAACGCCTCGCCGCGCAGCTGCGCCGCAGCGGCACCGTCCTCCTCACCCCCGGACCTGGCCTGGTGCCCAACTACGCCTGGAGGTGGGCGATCGGTGGTGGTCCGGCCTGGGGGAGGGGCACGGGCAGCTGACCGGCCGGCGGGCGCGGGTGACGGTGTCCGGCCGGGGGGCGGCTGCACGTCCACGTGGGGCGGAGCTGTGGCTGCCGGACGGGACTGGCGCGGTCAGCGCGGTGGAGGAGAGCGTCGGCGTCGAGGGACGGTCGGAGGACTCGGCGGTCGCCGCCCTGGCGTAGTCGGCGGCGCCGGTGCGGTTGCCGTGCCCGCCGCCGAGGGAGTTGCGGCAGGGGAAGCAGAGCCGCTCACCCCGCTGCTCCCACACGGCGGCTTGGCCAAGGGCACGCTCACCGAGGCCACCGCATTGAGCCTGCTCCCGGCCCTCGCCGCTGGGCCCGCCACCGCGGCGCGGAGCGCGGGTTCATGGGGTGATCGGCGTGGCGCCGGTCGCGGCAAGAGACAGGTCCCAGAGTCGGGCCGCCTCGTCGGGATCGATGGCGTACGCGCGGACGCCGCCGTCATCCATGGGGGTGTCGGGGGCGCAGACGCGGGCGACGTCGCAGTCCTCCAGGTAGAGGCCGCCGCGGCCGTCGAGGAGCCGGGAGGTGGCGGCCCACAGGCCGGTGGCGGCCCCCTGGGAGGGGGTCTTGAAGTCGGCGCCGACGACGTTGCCGTGCTCGTCGACCCAGCCGCGGTCGATCTGCTGCCGGAGCGTCATCTCCCGCTGGAGCCCGGTGATGATCTTGCCGGGGTGGAGAGCGAACGCCCGGACGCCGTCGTCCCGCCCGAGGGCGTCGAGGTGGACGGCGAACAGGGCGTTGGCGGTCTTGGCCTGACCATAGGCCAGCCACCTGTCGTAGCCGGTACGGAAATGCGGATCGCGCCAGCGGATGCCGGTCAGGGCGTGGCCGGCCGAGCTGTTGACGACGACGCGCGCGCCGTCCGCGGCGGCCAGGAGCGGGTAGAGCTCGCAGGCGAGGGCAAAGTGCCCGAAGTGATTGGCGGTGAGCTGGCCTTCCCAGCCGGGCCCGACGCGCCGCTCCGGGGTGGCCATGACTCCGGCGACGGCCATCAACAGGTCGAGACGGCCAAGACGGTCGCCGATGTACGCGGAGGCCGAGCGGACACTGTCGATGTCGGCCAGGTCCATCGGGACGACCTCGCAGTTCTTCACCTCCTTCAGAGCCGCACGAGCAACGTCGGGGCGGCGGGCGGGAACGATGACCCGGGTTCCGGCGGCCGCCAGAGCCCGGGTGGTCTCCAGCCCAAGCCCGGAGTAACCCCCGGTCACCACGGCCGTCCTTCCGGAGAGATCGACGCCGGCCACGATGTCCTCGGCGGTGGTGGACGCGGAGCAGGGCGAGCCGAGCGGCTGCTGATCAGTAACGGTCATGCCGCCGACGCTACGATCTAGAGCGAGGTCTAGATCAAATCCAGGAGTGAGCGGCATGACGACCGCCGAAGCCGCCGTGCCGTCCCTGAGCATCGGCGAGGTAGCCGAGCGAACCGGACTGAGCGTGCACGCCCTGCGCTTCTACGAGCGCGAGGGCCTGCTCGTCGCGCCGGTCCACCGCACGTCGGGCGGCCGACGGCGCTACGCCTCCTTCGATGTCGAATGGCTGTTGATCTGCGTCAAGCTCCGCGAGTCCGGCATGCCGCTCACCGACCTCAAGCACTTCGCCGAACTCGTACGCCGCGGACCGGGCAACGAGGCGCAACGCCTGCGACTACTAGTACTGCAACGGTGCTTACCGTGACTGCTGTTGGGTTTGCTCGTTGGGCTGTTCATGGGTGGGGACATATCTGAGGTCGATGCTCGTCGCTGGTCGGACGGGTTGGCCGGGTTGCATGAGCGGTTTGGGCACCGGTTCGCGCGGAGCGAGTCGCGGGAGTCGGCTCTGGCGTACATGCGGGGCTTGTTGGCGCCGTTGGAGCGCAAGAACGGCTGGACGGTGGCTGAGGAGGCCGGTCACAGCGGTCCGGACCGGATCCAGCGACTGCTGAACCGGATCGACTGGGACGCGGAGGCGGTGCTCGACGACGTGCGCGCCTACGTCGTCGAGCACCTGTCGGATCCCGGTGGCGTGCTGATCGTGGACGACACCGGCTTCCTGAAGAAGGGCGTGCGGTCGGCCGGTGTCCAGCGGCAATACTCGGGCACCGCGGG
>NZ_JBHVWC010000122.1:0-13184 GCF_042882445.1 Kitasatospora sp. NPDC058218
ATCTACGAGGGCACCAACCAGGTCCAGCGCATCGTGATGGCCCGCAACCTGCCGTAGCGGGCACCGGCGGGGCACCCCCGGGCACCCCGCCGCACGTCCCGCCCGAGGCGTCGGCATGGACGCCTGGCCTGTTGTGAAAACTTCACAAAGACTGCATGGTCGAATCGGTTGCGTTGCGCATCTGAATGATCATCAGTGCCCTGGCAAAGTGGCAGATGGGCCCACAGCTCCCCGCACTCACCCGTGCGGGGAGTTGTGCGTCTCTGACAATCTCCACGACAAGCAGGGGGTTCGGCCGATGAGTCATGACAACGACCGCGTGGTGGTCACCGGGCTCGGCGCGACGACGCCGCTCGGCGGGGACGTCGCCTCGACCTGGGCCGGGATGTTGGCCGGGCGGTCCGGCATCCGGGCGATCGAGGACGAGTGGGCGGCCGGACTGCCGGTGCGGATCGCCGGGCGGCTGAAGGTCGAGCCCTCCGAGGTGCTGGACCGGGTGCTGGCCCGGCGGATGGACCGCTGCGAACAGGTGGCGCTGATCGCCGCCCGGGAGGCCTGGGCCGACGCGGGCAGGCCCGAGGTGGATCCGGAGCGGTTGGCCGTGGTGATCGGAACCGGTACCGGCGGGGCGCTCACCATGCTCGGGCAGGACGACGTGCTGGAGGCCTCCGGCGTGCGGAAGGTCTCCCCGCACACCGTGCCGATGCTGATGGCGAACGGCCCGGCGGCCTGGGTGAGCATCGAGCTGGGCGCGCGGGCCGGTGCGCACACCCCGGTGAGCGCCTGCGCGTCCGGCGCGGAGGCGATCGCGATGGGCCTGGACCTCATCCGGCTCGGCCGGGCGGACGTGGTGGTCGCGGGCGGCGCCGAGGCCTGCATCTGCCCGCTTCCGCTGGCCGGGTTCGCCCAGGCCAGGGCCCACTCCACCCGCAACGACGAGCCCGAGCTGGCCTCCCGTCCGTTCGACGTCGGCCGGGACGGCTTCGTGATCGGAGAGGGCTCGGTGGTGGTCGTCCTGGAGCGGGCCGGCTTCGCCGCGGCCCGGGCGGCCCGGGCGCACGCCACGCTCGCCGGGGCGGCGGTCACCTCGGACGCGCACCACATCACCGCGGCCGCGGCCGAGGGCCAGGTCCGCGCGATGCGCCGGGCGGTGGCCGAGGCGGGCCTGGTCCCGGGCGACATCTCCCACGTCCACGCCCACGCCACCTCGACCCCGTCGGGCGATCTGGTCGAGGCCGAGTCGGTGGCCGAGGCGATCGGGCTCCACCCGGCCGTCACCGCGACCAAGTCGATGACCGGCCACCTCTTCGGCGCGGCCGGCGCGATCGGTGCCCTGGCCGCCGTCCTCGCCCTGCGCGACGGCGTCGTCCCGGCCACCCGGAACCTCGACACCCTGGACCCGGCCGTGAAGCTGGACGTGGTGACCGGCGCCCCGCGCCGGGGTACGCTGACCGCCGCGCTCACCAACTCCTTCGGCTTCGGCGGGCACAACGCGACGCTGGTCTTCACCCCGGCGCCCTGAGGCCCGACACCGGGCCCGGTGGATAGGTGCGCCCGGCACCGGGCCGGCGAAACCCGCGCGACCGGCGCGGCCGTCGGTGGTTAGGGTCGGCGGCATGTCTACGTCATCACCGGCCCTGAGGCTGGAACCGGTCACCCCCGCCACCGTCGACGCCGCACTCGCGCTGAAGGTGCGGCCGGACCAGGACCGGCTGGTCTCCCCGGTGGTCAAGTCACTGGCCGAGGCGTACGTCCACGGCGAGCAGGCCTGGCCCCGGCTGGTCTTCGACGGTGACCGGCTGGTCGGGTTCGTGATGGCCTTCTTCGACTTCACCTTCTACCCCGACCGGCCGGGCGACCTGCCGCGCTCCGGTCTCTGGCGCCTCAACATCGCCGCCGACGCCCAGGGCGGCGGCTACGGACGCTTCGCGGTCGAGCAGGTCTGCGCCGAGATCCGCCGCCGTGGCGGCCGCCGGGCGACGGTCACCTACGTGCCGGGCGACGACGGCCCGGCCGGCTTCTACGCCCGGCTCGGGTTCCGCCCCACCGGCGAGTTCAGCGGCGACCAGGAGGTGGCGGAGCTCGAACTGCCGCAGGCCTGACGCCCCCCCCGGGGGGTGGGCGAGTGGAGCAGGAAGTCGGCCCGGCCGACTTCCCGCTCCCGCGCTGTGCGGGGTCTCAGCCGAGCAGGAGGTACTTGGTGGACGGGACGCCCTGCGTGTAGCTGCAGTCCGTGTTCTGGGTGGTCGTGCTGTACGTGAAGCCGGAGGGCACGGTGCAGGCCCAGAGGCCGTTGGCCGGCGTGCGGAGGTGGAAGGTCGTGGCCTGGACGCCGGGCTGCAGACTGCACGCGCTCGTGTAGGTGATGCGGTCGTAGGTGAACGCGGGGGTGCCCATGCAGGCGGTGAGGCCGTCGACCGGCGTCCGCAGGTGGTAGGCGTTGGAGGACACGCCGGGCTGCTGGCTGCAGGCGCTGCCCCAGGTGATGGCGTCGTAGACGAAGCCGGGTGCGCTGGTACACGCGGTCAGCCCGTCGGCGGGGGTCCGCAGGTGGAACTGCGGCGCGTTCCAACTGCCGGAGCTGCAGGTCCGGTTCATGGACACCTGGTCGTAGACGTACCCGGCGGGGACGGTGCAGGCCCAGGTGCCGTCCAGCCCGTTGAGGGCGGTGGTGGTGGTGGTCGCGGCGCCGGCGCCGGTCGCGGTGACGACGCCGGACAGCAGCAGAGCCACCGCCGCGAGGGCGGCCAGGAGCAGGCGGACGGGGCCGGAGCGGGCGGTGCGTGCGGCGGACATGGGTCTCCCCGGAGTGGTCGGTGACATGGATCGCACGGTGGTGCGGGCGTGCGTTCGCGCCCGCTGCCGCCGCCGGTTCTAGCACGGGCGGCCGGGCCGCCACCCGGTACGGCGCCGCGGTCGGTCGCGGTGACGACCGCCGTCCACTCCCGCCCGTGCCGAACCTCCGCCCCGTCTCAGCCGATCAGCGCCGCCGCCTCCTGCCGCGCCTGGCGCAGCCACTGCGCGCGGACGGCGTCGGCCGAGTCCGTCACCGTACGGAAGACGATCCGCCGCACGTCCGTCACCCCGACGTACGGCAGCACGCAGGCGGCCCAGATCCGTTCCAGCGGATCGCCGAACTCGTCCCGCTCGCGCTCCTGCGGGGTGTCGGAGGTGTTCAGCACCAGCGCCCGCCCCGCGCGGAGCAGCCCGGCCGGCTCGCCGTCGGCCGTACCGAGCTTGTACGCCACGCCGGGTACGAGCACCCGCTGCACCCACCCGGTCAGGACGGCCGGCGGCATGCCCCACCAGTTGGGGTGGACCAGGACGAGTGCGTCCAGCGTGGCCACCTCCGCCCGGTGCAGCGCCAGTCGGGCGTCGCCCGTACCGTCCGCGGCGGCGACGGTGCCGGTCTCCTCGGCGGTCAGCACGGGCGGGAACCCCTCCGCGCACAGATCGTGCGCGAGCACCTCGCAGCCGCGTCCGCGCAGCTCGTCCACGACGGCCTCGAACACCGCGTGGTTGAAGCTGCCCGGCCGCGGGTGCGCCAGATAGACGCCGATCCGCTTCGTGTCCGTCGGTGCGCTCATGTCCCGTTCCCCCCTCGTCGGTTGCTACGGGGGCGATGCTAGGTCCTGCCCCGCGCGGCCCGGCCGGGGGTAGGGTGCGGGGGCATGAGCGAGCCGGACTTCCTGACCTCCGCCCGGGCGTTCTACGACGCCGTCGCCGAGGACTACGCCGACCACTTCCGCGACGTGCTGGCCGCCAGGCCGCTGGACCGCGCGATGCTGGCGGCGTTCGCCGAGCTGGTGCGGGCGGACTTCCCGGGCGAGGGGCCGGTCGTCGAACTGGGCTCCGGCCCAGGGTGGGTGGCCGCGTACCTGCACGGCCTCGGTCTGGACGTCTCCGGCATCGACCTCTCGCCGCGGATGGTCGAGCTGGCCCGCCGGACGTATCCGGGCCTGCGCTTCACGGAGGGCTCGCTGCTCGAACTCCCGCTGGCCGACGGCGGGCTGGCCGGTGCCGTCGCCTGGTACTCGATCATCCACACCCCGCAGGAGCGGCTGCCGGAGGTCTTCGCCGAGTTCCACCGGGTGCTCGCCCCCGGCGGGCACCTGCTGCTGGCCTTCCAGGTCGGCGACCGGCCGCTCAGGGTGGAGCAGCCGTACGGGCACCCGGTGGCGCTGGACTTCCGGCGCGGGCAGCCGGACCGGATCGCCGAGCTGGCGGCCGGGGCCGGTCTGGAGGTCACCACCCGCCTGGTCCGCGAACCGGAGGGCGAGGAGAAGACCCGGCAGGCCTGCCTGCTGGCCCGCAGGCCCGCCTGAGGCAGGCCGCGGCACTCGTTCGTCCGCTCCCGTTCGTCCGCGCCCCGGCTCGTTCGCCCACGCCCGTTCGCCCGCGCCGGCCGGGCGCGGAACACCGCGGGCCGCACGGATCCGAGCACGGCGCACACGGGCTGTCGCACCCGGTGACCGCATATGGGGCCGTCGCGCGCGAGGGGGGGCGGCATGCCATGATCCCTGCATGGGTTCCAACGTTTATTTCGACATCACCATCAACGACGAGCCGGCCGGCCGTATCGTCTTCAAGCTGTTCGATGACATCGTTCCGAAGACCGCCAAGAACTTCCGTGAGCTGGCCACGGGCGAGCACGGCTTCGGTTTCAAGGGTTCTTCGTTCCACCGCGTCATCCCGGGCTTCATGCTGCAGGGCGGCGACTTCACCCGCGGTGACGGCACCGGCGGCAAGAGCATTTACGGCGAGAAGTTCGCGGACGAGAACTTCACGCTCAAGCACACCAAGCCGGGCCAGCTTTCGATGGCCAACGCGGGCAAGAACACCAACGGCTCGCAGTTCTTCATCACCACGATCGTGACCGACTGGCTGGACGGCAAGCACGTCGTCTTCGGCGAGGTCGTCGAGAACCTCGACCTCGTGTCGAAGATCGAGTCCTACGGCTCGCAGAGCGGCCGCACCTCGGCGAAGATCACCATCGCCGACTCGGGCATCGTGGCCTGAAGCCCGATCCCCTGACGGGCCGAGGAGCAGGAAGTCGGCCCGGCCGACTTCCTGCACCCCAGGCCCCGACCGCGCGCCGCCCGGCCGGTCGCACGTCCCGCGCCCTACGTCCAACGGCCGATGGCCCGACGCCCGCCGACGCGCTGGAATGAGCGGTGTGGATCATCCTCCGGCCCTCGACGGCCTCACCGACACCCAGGTGGACGCCTACCTGGCCCGGATCGGCGTGCCGCGCCCCGACCGGCCCTCGCCGGCGGCCCTGGCCGAGCTGCACCGCGCGCACCTGGGCACCGTGCCGTTCGAGACGCTGAGCATCGGGTTCGGGGAGCCCGTCCTCCTCGCCACCGGCGCGCTGTTCGAGAAGCTCGTCACCCGCCGCCGCGGTGGCTTCTGCTACGAACTCAACGGCCTCTTCGCCGAGCTGCTGCGCGCCCTCGGCTACCGGGTGGAGCTGCTCGGCGCCCGGGTCTTCGACGGCGACCGGACCGGCCCGCCGTTCGACCACCTCGCCCTGCGGGTGGACCTGGACGGGCCGTGGCTGGCCGATGTCGGCTTCGGCCGGTTCAGCCACCTCCCGCTGCGGCTGGACGAGCGCGGCCCGCAGCGCGACCCCGGCGGCGGGTTCACCCTGGTGCCGCACGGCGACGACGAACTCGACGTGCTGATGGACGGCCGGCCGGAGTACCGGCTCGGCCTGCGCCCCCACCGGCTGGCCGACTTCGTGCCGACCTGCTGGTGGCAGACCACCTCGCCCGACTCGCACTTCACCCGCTCGTCGACCTGCTCGCGGCTCACCGCGGACGGCGGCCGGATCACCCTCGGCGGCGCCCGGCTGATCCGCACCGGCCCCGACGGCGCGCGCACCGAGGACCTCCTCGACGAGGCCGACGCACTGGCCGCCTACCGCGAGCACTTCGGCATCACCCTCGACCGGCTGCCCCCGCTCCCGGCCGCCTGAGCGGCGCCGGCCACCGGGCGGTCAGGCACCGGCCACGGGGCGGTCAGGCGGCGGGCACCCAGGAGCCCTCCCGCAGCCCCACCTTGCGGGCCGGGGCGCCGGCCCAGATCTCACCGGGCCCGGTGGACCGGGTGAGGACGGCGTTGGCGCCCACGACGGTGCCCGCGCCGACGGTCAGCACGCCCTCCTTGCAGACCACCTTGGCGCCCGCGCAGAGCACCGCGCCGTCCTCCACCACCACCCGCCGCATGGCGCTGAGCTCCTGCGGCACCCACGGGTCGGCCCGCCCGATCGTCACGCCGTTGTAGAGCGTCACGTCCGCGCCGAGCGTCGTGTACGGGTGCAGCACGGTGCCGAAGCCGCGGTGGAACACCGTCAGCCCCGGCCCGATCTCGGCCGCCGCGGGCACCTCCATCCCGTAGACGGCGAGCGCCTCCTGGACCAGGCGGCCCAGGAGGCGGTGACGACGGCGGTAGATCAGCGCGGTGACGAGAGACATCCACCCATTGTGTCCGCAGCGTCACACGGCGTCACGCAGCGGTGGGGTGTCACTTCAGGTCCGGTACGGCGGTGTCGTTCTTGAAGGCGTCGAAGACCTGCTTGGCCTTGGCGGTGTCCCACTTGACCGCCGATTCACCGGTGTTGGTCCGGAAGTCCGGGTTGGCGATCGGGACGGTGATGCTCTTGCCGCCGCCGCCGTTGACGTCCTTCATGGCGAGGAACAGCGAGCCGAGGTCGGTCAGGCCGGCGTCCTCGTCCACGATCAGGGTGCCGAGGCCGGAGTCCACCAGCGGGTAGAAGGTGAACGGGTTCAGCACGGTGGCGGGGGAGGCGGCCTGCTTGGCCAGGGCGCCGAGGAACTTCTGCTGGTTGCGCATCCGGCCGAGGTCCTGGTCGGCCATCTGGTGGCGCTGGCGGACGAAGGCGAGGGCCTGGGTGCCGGTCAGGGTCTGGCAGCCGGCCTTGAGGTCGAGGCCGGAGTCCTTGTCCTTGACGTCCTGGTCGATGCACATGTCCACGCCGCCGACCGAGTCGACGATGCCGACGAAGCCGGCGAAGCCGATCTCGGCGTAGTGGTCGATGCGCAGGCCGGTGTTGAGCTCGACGGTCTGCGCGAGCAGCTTGCCGCCGCCCGACGCGAAGGCCGAGTTGATCTTCGAGGTGGTCGCCTTGACGGTCTTCCCGTTCTCACCGGCGTGCTCGGGGATCGGCACCCAGGAGTCGCGGGGGATGCTCATCAGGGTGTTCCCGCCGTCCCCGACGTGCAGGATCATCATCGAGTCGCTGCGCTTGCCGCCCGCGTGGCCGGTGTGCAGGTCCTCCTCCTGGGAGTCGGACAGGCCGTTGCGGCTGTCGGAGCCGACGATCAGCCAGTTGGTGCCCTTCCCGGCGGCGGGACGGCCGGGGTAGTCGGCGAGCACGTTCTCGTGGTTCAGCTTGGAGTCGGCCCAGAACCAGGTGGAGACGGCGGTGACCATCATGACGATCAGGAGGCCGAACACCGACCACTTGACGATCCGGCGCCGGGGCCAGCGCGAGGGGCGGGCGGCGGGCGGCCGACTGTCGCCCGGGGTTATCGGTCCGCCGGGTCCGCCGGGTCCGCCGGGGCCGCCGGGCACCCCCGGGCCCTGTGCGGGCACGCCGGGCCGGGCGTCCGGCTGCCCGTACGGCTGGGGCTGCCCGGGCGGCTGCGGCTGCCCGTAGCCCTGGGCCGGGCCGTAGCCGGGCGGCTGCGCCCGGTCCCGGGCCGGCGGCTGCGTCTGGCCGTACTCCTGCGGCTGTCGCGGCGCCGGAGCCCCCGGGCCGCGGGGGTTCAGCGAAGCCGGCAGCGGCGGCTCGGCCGCCGCGCCACCACCGCCGCGCCCGTATGCGCCGCCGCCGTTGCCGCCGCCGCCCGGGCGGCCCTCCTGCCACGTGTTCATGTGGGAGAGGATGCCCGACGCCGGGTGCGGTGACTCCCCCCGGGGCCCCCGCCAGGGCCCTTGTAGCAGTTTTGATGCACGTGCCGGATCGTTCCGCCGCAAGTTCTCGCGAGGGCTCACGGACGGGTACGCGGACGGGGACACGGAGGGTCGCGAAGCGGTCGCGGACGGCGCCGGGGAGGGCCCCGCGCCCCGCCCCGTCCGCCCGGGGCCCGTCTCACCATCCGTCTCACCCTGTGTTCACCAGCCGGAACGATCCTTGACCGGTTCGAACACTGCGTGTTTGCATGACTGCCATGGATCAGCGATGGACCCTCACGCGTCGGCGGCACGTCGACCTTCAGCGTGTGTCCTGTTCGCTCTGTCGTGGCTGACGCGCGCCCGTCGAACCCCTTCCTCTCCGCACACCCCTTCCCAGCGTTTCCCGCCGCCCGCGCGGCGTGCTCTCCGCTGTCGTAGCGCGTCCCGCTACCTGCCCCGAGGTGAACCCATGGCCACCGTCCTGTCCGTTTCCGGCTCCCCGTCCGCGACCTCCCGCACCACCCGCCTGCTGCGCCACGTCGACGCGCAGCTCGAAGCCCGCGGTCACCACGTCGTCCCGTTCGAGGTGCGGAGCCTGCCCGCGCACGCCCTGCTCTCGGCGGACTTCTCCCACCCGGAGATAGTCGCGGCGCTGGAGCTGTTCGCCCGGGCGGACGGCGTCGTGATCGGCACCCCGGTCTACAAGGCGGCCTACTCGGGCCTGCTGAAGACCCTGCTGGACGTGCTGCCGCAGTACGCGCTGACCGGCAAGGCCGTCCTGCCGCTGGCCACCGGCGGCTCGACCGCGCACGTGCTCGCGGTCGACTACGCGCTGCGCCCGGTGCTCAGCTCGATGGGCGCCGGCCACATCACCCAGGGGTGGTTCGTGCTCGACCGCCACATCACCGTCCGGGAGGACGGCGCGACCGTGATCGAGCGCGAGACGGACGTGCTGCTGACGCCCGTGGTCGAGGCCTTCGCGACGGCGCTGGAGCGGCTCGCGACACCGGCCCTCACCGGCTGACCGACCGTCAGGAGTCGTCCCGTACGGGCCGACCCTGAGGAGGGCGGCGGCGACCCCTAGGGGGAGGGGTGCCACGCCCCGTACAACTACGGTTGGGCGGCTTCATACCGGCGGATGACGAGCGGTTCGCTCGCCGCTCCTAACGTGGATCACATCCCCGCTCGTGCGGATCAGGACCCGAGGTTCCGGCGAACCGGGGTCCTGGGCGCACCTGGTGGGTGGGGCTGACACCCGGTCGAGGACTCCCTCCTGCACCCTTTCGCGGGCCAGGCGGGGACGACGAGGCTGGGGTCAACGGGTGGGCCCACTTCTGAGGAGAATCCAGTGACGACGGCAGCAGCAGCCGTGTACGACCCCCAGCTTCCCGGCGGCGCCGCCGCCGCCGTGGCAGCCTCGGCGCGTCAGGTGACCAAGGCCTACGGCACGGGCGAGACCAGGGTCACCGCGCTCGACGCGGTGGACGTCGACATCCAGCGGGGCCGGTTCACCGCGATCATGGGCCCCTCGGGTTCCGGCAAGTCGACCCTGATGCACTGCCTGGCCGGACTGGACACCGTCACCGAGGGACGGATCTGGATCGGTGACACCGAGATCACCGGCCTGAAGGACAAGCAGCTCACCAGGCTGCGCCGGGACAAGATCGGCTTCATCTTCCAGGCGTTCAACCTGCTCCCGACGCTGAACGCGCTGGAGAACATCACGCTCCCGATGGACATCGCCGGCCGCAAGCCGGACGCCGCCTGGCTGGACCAGGTCGTCGAGACCGTAGGCCTGGCGGGCCGCCTCAAGCACCGGCCGACGCAGCTCTCCGGCGGCCAGCAGCAGCGCGTCGCGGTGGCCCGGGCGCTGGCCGCCCGTCCCGAGATCATCTTCGGCGACGAGCCCACCGGGAACCTCGACTCCCGGGCCGGCGCCGAGGTCCTGACCTTCCTGCGCCGCTCGGTGGACGAACTGGGCCAGACCATCGTCATGGTGACCCACGACCCGGTCGCCGCCGGCTACGCGGACCGCGTGCTCTTCCTCGCCGACGGCGTCATCGTCGACGAGATGCACGCCCCGACCGCCGACTCCGTCCTCGAACGCATGCGCCGTTTCGACGGCAAGCGCACCAGCTGAGCGGGGATCGGGACATGCTGCTCAAGACCTCACTGAGGACCTTCTTCGCCCACAAGGGGCGGATGGTGCTCTCACTGCTCGCGATCGTCCTCTCGGTCGCGTTCGTATCCGGCACGCTGGTGTTCTCCAACACCGCCACCAGCACCTTCGACCGCCTCTTCGCCTCCACCGCCTCCGACATCTCCGTCCAGCCCGCCAAGAACGACGTCGAGGGCGACGACGGCGCGCCCCGGGGCAAGGTGGAGACCGTCCCGGTCGAGACCGTGCAGAAGGTCGCCGCCACGCCGGGCGTGAAGACCGCGGTCGGCCAGGTGTTCTCGCAGGACGCCATCCTGGTGGACCCGGTCACCAACAAGGCGATCGGCCCGACCAGCGGCGCGCCCACCCTGACGGGCAACTGGACGGACACCCCGCGCAACTCGGTGGAGATCACCTCGGGGCACACCCCGCAGGGCGGCGACCAGGTCGTGCTCGACGCGGACACCGCCAAGAAGGCCGGTCTCGGCCTGGGCGGCAAGCTCCGGGTGATAGCCGGCAGCGGCAAGTACGACTTCACCATCGCCGGTATCGCGACCTTCAAGACCACCAACCCGGGTGCGGCACTCGCCTTCGTGGACACCCCCACCGCCCAGCGGGTGCTGCTCGGCACCACCGCCTACACCTCGGTCGAGGCCTTCGGTGACGGCAGCCGCTCCGACGAGCAGCTGAAGGCCGACGCGCTCGGCGCGCTGGGCGCCGGCTACCAGGTGAAGACCGCGGCGCAGCAGAAGGAGGAGAACAACAAGGACGTCGGCTCCTTCCTGGGCTTCATGAAGAACGCGATGCTCGGCTTCGCCCTGATCTCCGCCCTGGTCGGCGGCTTCCTGATCATCAACACCTTCTCCATGCTGGTCGCCCAGCGCACCCGGGAGATCGGGCTGCTGCGCGCCATCGGCGGCAGCCGCAAGCAGGTGAACCGCTCGGTGCTGATCGAGGCGCTGATCCTGGCCGTGCTCGGCTCGACCATCGGGCTCGGCGCGGGCCTGGGCCTGGCGGCCGGCCTGATCCAGCTGATGAAGGCCGTCGGCATGAACCTCAGCGCCGCCGACCTCCAGATCACCGCGGACGTGCCGATCGCCGGGTACGGCCTCGGCATCGTGGTGACTCTGGTGGCGGCCTGGTTCCCGGCCCGCCGGGCCGCCCGGATCGCCCCGATGGCGGCCCTGCGCGACCACGGCACCCCGGCCGAAGGCCGCTCCAACGTCGTGCGAACGGTGATCGGCCTGGCGCTGACCGCCGGCGGCGCCGGCCTGCTGGCCCTGGCGGCCGGGGCCGAGAAGGCGGCCACCGGCGGGCAGTACCTGGGCCTGGGAGTGCTGCTCACCCTGATCGGCTTCGTCGTCCTCGGCCCGCTGCTGGCCACCAGCGTGGTCCGGGTGCTCGGCGCGGTGCTGCCGGCCCTGTTCGGCCCGTCGGGCCGGCTCGCCCAGCGCAACGCGATGCGCAACCCGCGTCGGACGGGTGCCACGGCCGGCGCACTGATGATCGGCCTGGCGCTCGTGATCGGGGCCTCGGTCTTCACCTCCTCGGTGATCAAGTCCACCAACGAGCAGATCGACAAGTCGGTCGGCGCGGACTACATCATCTCCGGTGGCCGCACCGGTCTCACCGCCGAGATGGTGAAGGCGGCCGAGAACACGCCGGGCATCGAGCACATCACCCGCCAGCAGTTCGTGCCGGCGGTCTTCACCACCCCGGACGGCAAGGCGACCACGGAGGGCGTCTCGGCGGTCTCGCCGACCTTCACCGCCGACTTCAGGCTGCCGGTCAAGTCCGGCAGCGCCGATTCGCTCGGCCAGGGCGCGATCGTGGTCGGGGAGACCTTCGCCCAGGACCACAACCTCAAGATCGGCGACCGGATCGGCGTCGACTACGGCAAGGGCCGCACCCAGACCCTGCCGGTCGGTGTGATCATGACCAAGGGCAACTCGCTCTTCGACGGCAACTACTTCATCGGCCTGGACACCCTCGGCAAGGCCGTCCCGGTCGCCGACCAGGGCAATGACGCGGTCGTCTTCGGCAAGGCCAGGGCCGGCTCGGACGTCGCCGGGACGCTCGCCGCACTGGAGGCCTCCTTCAAGGAGTACCCGCAGGTCAACGTGCGGGACCAGGCCGGCTACAAGGACCTCGTCCAGGCGCAGGTCAACTCCCTGCTCTACATCATCTACGGCATGCTCGGCCTCGCGATCGTGGTCGCGGTGCTCGGCGTCGTCAACACCCTGGCGCTCTCGGTGGTGGAGCGGACCCGCGAGATCGGCCTGCTGCGGGCGATCGGGCTCTCCCGCCGCCAGCTGCGCCGGATGATCCGGCTGGAGTCCGTGGTGATCGCCCTGTTCGGCGCGATCCTCGGCACCGGTCTCGGCCTGGCCTGGGGCATCACCGGTCAGCAGGTCCTCAGGGACCAGGGCCTGGCCACGCTGTCCGTCCCGACCGGCACGATCGTCGCCACGCTGGTCGCCTCGGTGGTCATCGGCCTGGTCGCGGCGCTCGTCCCGGCCTTCCGGGCCGGCCGGATGAACGTCCTCGCGGCGATCGCGACGGACTGACCCCCGGATCGGGGGATCGGGGGACGGCGGGGGCCGGGTGCGCGACAGCGCCCCGGCCCCTGTGGCACGTCCGCCCGGCCCCGGCGGGGCCTACGGGCAGATGATGTCCGACGCCTTGTCGGCCGCCACCGGGGCCGACGGAGCGGTCGGGGCGGGCGTCGTCGCGGCGGGTACCGGAGGCGGGGGCAGCGGCGGGGCGGCGGCCGCCGACGGGCCCGGACCGGTCGGGGCCGGGTAGTCCCCGCCCGCGTACAGCTGGAGGGTGGGACCCAGCCCGGGGACGGCGGCCGACTCGGCGCCCGGCAGCGCGGCGGCCAGCGTCCGGGCCGACTCGGCCCAGCGCGGGTCGTAGCGGATCACCGTCCGGCCGGCCGCCGTCCCCATCGGGGCGTTGGACGGCGAGCCGGTGGTCGCGAAGCCCGCCCGCCGCAGGTCGCCGTCGACCCGGGCGCCGAGCCCGGGGAGCCCGGCCGCGTTGAACACCTGGACGTGCACCTGCTCGGGCGCGACGGCCGCGCCGGCCGCCGGCGCCACGGCGG
>NZ_JBHVWC010000123.1:0-13095 GCF_042882445.1 Kitasatospora sp. NPDC058218
GACCGTCGGCCTCTCCGGCCGCCTCACCCACCGCCCCAGCCAGCTCTCCGGCGGCCAGCAGCAACGCGTCGCCTGCGCCCGCGCCCTCGCCGGAAAGCCCGACATCATCTTCGCCGACGAACCGACCGGCAACCTCGACTCCCGCTCCGGCGCCGAGATCCTCTCCTTCCTGCGCAACTCCGTGCGCGAACTCGGCCAGACCGTCGTCATGGTCACCCACGACCCCGTCGCCGCCGCCTACGCCGACCGCGTCGTCTTCCTCGCCGACGGCCGCATCGTCGACGAACTCGCCAACCCCACCGCCGACACCGTCCTGGACCGCATGCGCCGCTTCGACGCCAAGGGCCGCACGAGCTGACGCTCCGCCGACAGCAGCCCGTCCCTTCGTAGACCTCAGGACACCCCATGTATCGCACCGCACTGCGCAACGTGCTGGCCCACAAGGGCCGACTGCTCATGACGGCGCTGGCCGTCATGCTCGGCACCGCCTTCGTGGCCGGCACCATGGTCTTCTCCGACACCTTCGGCAAGGCCATGCGGGACAGCAACTCGAAGAGCTACACCGACATTTCGGTCCAGATCGTGGACCGGGCGGCCGGCTCCTCCGCCTCCGCCCGGGAGAAGAGCGAGAAGAGCGCGGCCACCCTGACCGACGCCACCGTCCAGCAGCTCGGCGCGCTCCCCGGGGCCGCCTCCGCCCGCGGCGTGGTCAGCGGCTTCACCGGCGTCGCCGACAGGAGCGGCAACCTGATCGGCCAGGCCTGGTCCGCGAAGGGCGTCAACTTCGCGCCCGGCACGGACGGCAAGGACGCCCGCTACCCGATGGCCGAGGGCCAGGGCCCGAAGACGGCCAAGGAGATCGCGCTCGACCGCACGACCGCCGACAAGGGCGGCTACAAGGTCGGCGACACCGTCCGGTTCGCCTCCAACGGCCCGGTGGCCGAGGCGAAGCTCACCGGCATCTTCACCACCGACGACCCGGTGGTGAACACCGGTGGCACGCTCACCCTCTTCGACCGTGCCACCGCCCAGCAACTGCTGCTGGAGCCGGGCCGCTACAGCAGCATCGTGCTCGCCGCCAAGCCCGGCACCACCGAGGCGGCACTGCTCGCCGAAGCCCAGCAGAAGCTCCCGGCCGGCCAGCAGATCGAGACCGAGACCGGTCAGCAGCTCAAGGACGACGAGCAGAAGATGATCACCAGCGGCACCGACGGCATGCGCACCATGCTGCTCGCCTTCGCCGGAATCTCGCTCTTCGTCGGCATCTTCATCATCGCCAACACCTTCACCATGCTGGTCGCCCAGCGCACCAAGGAGCTCGCCCTGCTGCGGGCGATCGGCGCCAGCCGCAAGCAGGTCACCACATCCGTGCTGATCGAGGCCCTGGTGATCGGCGCCCTCTCGGCCGCGGCCGGCCTGGTGGTCGGCATCGGGATCGGCGCCGGGCTGCAGTCCGTGGTCCACTCGCTGAACGACGGCCTGCCCACCGGCTCGTTGGTGCTCAAGCCGCTGACCGTGGCGGTCACCCTGGTGGTCGGTGTCCTGGTCACCGTCCTCTCCGCCCTGCTGCCCGCGCTGCGCGCCTCGAAGATCGCCCCGGTGGCCGCGATGAGCAGCGGCGACCAGCCGAGCAGCCAGAAGAGCCTGCTGATCCGCAACATCATCGGTTCGGTCCTCACCGCGGGCGGTGGCGCACTGATCGCCTACGGCGCCTCCACCGGCAACAGCAACGGCCGCGTGCCGGTCGCCCTCGGCGCCGTGGTCGCCCTGATCGGCATCTTCATCCTGCTGCCGCTGCTCTCCCGCCCGGTGATCGCCCTGATCGGCCCGGTGCTCGGCAAGCTGGCCGGCACGCCCGGCAAGCTCGCCCGTCAGAACGCCGTGCGCAACCCGCGCCGCACCGCAGCCACCGCGGCCGCCCTCACCATCGGCCTGACCCTGGTCACCGGCCTGACGGTGATCGGCTCCTCGGTCGGCGGAGCCCTCGACAAGGCCGTCACCAGCTCGATGAAGGCCGACTACCTGATCTCGACCGCGAACAACATGAGCCTGTCACCGAAGATCCCGGCCGAGGTCGCCAAGACCGCCGGTGTGACGGCCTCCTCCCCGCTCACGACCGTCTACTGGGATCTGAACGGCACGAACAAGTCGATCACCGGCCTGAACGCGGACAGCTTCGAGAAGCTGGTCTCGGCCAAGCTGACCAGCGGCTCGACCGCCAACTTCGCCCAGGGCCAGATCCTGATCGACGCGGACGTCGCCAAGAAGAACAACGCCACCACCGGCTCGACCCTGACCGTCACCTACCCGGACGACTCCAAGGGCCAGATCACCGTCGGCGGCGTCTACGAGGCGAGCGCCATGCTCGGCCCGGTCGTGCTGGCCAACAGCGAGATCGTCAAGCACGATCCCGAGCCGTACATCAGCGACGTCCTGGTCAAGGGCGCCGACGGTGCCACCGACTCGCTGAAGAAGGCCCTCAAGGACTCCACCGGCGCCAACCCGGTGATCGAGGTCAAGTCCAAGCAGGACGTCCGGGACGACTTCAGCCAGATCATCACCTTCGCGCTGAACATGATGTACGGCCTGCTGGCGATGTCCGTGCTCGTCGCGGTCCTCGGTGTGGTCAACACGCTGGCCATGTCGGTCTTCGAGCGCAAGCGCGAGATCGGGATGCTGCGGGCGATCGGCCTGGACCGCGGCGGCATCAAGCGGATGGTCCGCCTGGAGTCCGTGGTGATCTCGCTCTTCGGCGCCGGCATCGGCCTGCTGCTCGGCTGCTACATGGCCTGGGGGATCCTCGGCACGCTGAAGTCCAGCATGGCGGGCCTGACCACGACGCTGCCGTTCGGCCAGCTGCTGCTCTTCCTCGCCCTGGCCGGCGTGGTCGGCCTGGTGGCCGCGATCTGGCCGGCCCGCCGGGCGTCCAAGCTGGACATCCTGGAGAGCATCAAGACCGACTGACCGCCGGCGCCGGGCACCGCCCCGGCGCCGGACACGGGAAGACCCCCACCGGAGGGTTCGGTGGGGGTCTTCCCGTACTTCTGTACTCCGCCCGGTCGCACGGCCGGCTGAGCACCACGGAGGTCGTGGTCCGGCGACGCTGCCGGGCGGAGGGCCTCCGACTCATACCCCGGTGCTCCCACACCGGGGTCGCAGTCGCTTACTTGCTGGCGAGCTCCTTGTCGGCGGCCGGCTTGGCGGCCTCGACCGGCTTCGGCGCGGGCGCCGCAGCCTCCTGGAACGCCTCGAACGGCTTCTCCATCTGGGCCAGGCCGACGGCCTCGCGCTTCAGGAACACGGCCAGGGTCCAGTCGGTGAAGACGCGGACCTTGCGGTTCATGGTCGGGACCATGGCGCCGTGGTACAGGCGGTGGAACCACCAGGCCGGACGGCCCTTCAGCTTGTACTTGCCGAAGAGGATCGCCACACCCTTGTGCAGGCCGAGGCCGGCCACCGCACCGAGGTTCTTGTGCTTGTACTCGGCCTGCGGGAAGCCGCGCATGCCCGAGATGACGTTGTCGCCGAGGACGGCGGCCTGACGGACGGCGTGCTGCGCGTTCGGCGGGCACCAGGCGCCCTCACCGGCGGCGAGGTCCGGCACCTGGGCGTTGTCGCCGGCCGACCAGACGTAGTCGAAGCCCTTGACCTGGAGGGTCGGGGCGGTGTCGACGTGGCCGCGCGGGCCCAGCGGGAGGCCGAAGTTGGCCAGCACCGGGTTCGGCTTCACGCCGGCCGTCCACACGATGGTGGAGGCATCGGCCTCGACGCCGTTCTTCAGCACGACGTGCTGGTCGACGCAGGAGTCCATCGAGGTCTCGATGTAGATCTCGATGTTGCGCTCTTCGAGCTTCTCCTTGGTCCACAGACCGAGGTCCGGGCCCATCTCCGGGAGGATGCGGTTGGCCGCCTCCACCAGGATGAAGCGCATGTCGTCACGGCTGACGGTCTTGTAGATCTTGGCGGCGTCGCGCGCCATGTCCTCGATCTCGGCGATCGTCTCGACACCGGCGAAGCCACCGCCGACGACGACGAAGGTCAGCGCCTTGCGGCGGATCGCCTCGTCCGTGGTGGACTCGGCCTTGTCCAGCTGCGCCATGACGTGGTTCCGGAGGCTGATGGCCTCCTCGACCGTCTTCATGCCGATGCCGTGCTCCGCCAGACCCGGGATCGGGAAGGTCCGGGAGACCGAGCCGGTCGCGACGACCAGGTACTCGAAGGGCAGCTCGTACGAGTCGCCGGCCGCCGGCTGGATGGTGGCGACCTTGCGGGCGTGGTCCACACCGGTGACAGCACCGGTGAGCACCTCCGCCTTCTTGAGGGCGCTGCGCAGCGGCGCGACGAGGTTGCGGGGCGCGACGTTGCCGCCGGCCGCCTCGGGGAGGAAGGGCAGGTACGTCATGTACGACCGCGGGTCGACGACCGTGACGGTCGCTTCGCCATAGCGCATCTTCTTGAGGATGCGCATCGCGGCATACAGGCCGACGTAACCACCGCCGACAATGAGGATGCGAGGACGCTCCGTGGTGCTCATATCCGAAAGTATCCAGCACCGTCCGGAGCAGCCTTCGTGAGGCCGGTCACAAGCTCCTGGACACCCTGTGCTACACTTCGCGGCCGCTTTCGCAGCCCCGGGGAGCCGCCTCACGGCCCACCCGACCCCCCGGTGAGGATGCGCGCCCGAACGGCCCGGCTGAGCAGCAACGATCCATGGCACGCCTGGGTTCCCGCGCGTGATTTCGATTTTCAAACCTGTGCGGGAGCGTCACCTGCGATCCAGCGGTCCGCACGGCCGACGGGCCTTCGGTCCCACATTTCGGACGTAGCGGACCGGCAGGTACGACGAATGACCGGATCGCCATGTGAAGAAATTCACGAACTTTCCCGCAGAGCCCCGGGCGCGCCCCGGCCCCGGACCCCTCGAAGGGGTGCCGGGGCCGGGTCGGTAAGGCTCGCATCCGCTCAGGAGGCCATACTCCAGGCGATGCCGTCCAGGATGTCGTGCTCGCTGACGACCAGCTCGGCGGCGCCGGTCCGCTCCATGATCTCCAGCAGCTCCAGCGCGCCGGCCGCGATCACGTCCACCCGACCGGGGTGCATCGACGGGATGGCCGCACGCTGGGCGTGCGTGGCGGAGAGCAGCTCGGCCGCGATCCGGGCCACCTGCTCCCGGCCGAGCCGCGAGTGGTGGATCCGCTCGGAGTCGTAGGCGGGCAGGTCCTGGGCGATCGCCGACACGGTGGTGACCGTCCCGGCCAGGCCGACCAGGGTGGCCGCTCCGGTCAGCGGGACGACCTCCTCGGCCTTGTCCAGCTCGGCCCGGACGTGCGCCCGCGCCTCGGCGACCTGCTCGGCCGAGGGCAGCTCGGCGCCGGCGAAGTGGCGCTCGGTCAGCCGGACGCAGCCGATGTCGACCGAGCGGGCGGCCCGGACGTCCTCCGCCCCGAGCACGAACTCGGTGGAGCCGCCGCCGAGGTCGAAGACCAGGTACGGCGCCGGGAACCGGCCGCCGGTGAGCTCCTTGGTGGCACCGACGAAGGAGAGGTGCGCCTCCTCCTCGCCGCTCACCACCTCGGGCCCGACGCCCAGGATGTCGCGCACGCCCTTGGCGTACTCGTCGCTGTTCTCGGCGTCCCGGGAGGCGCTGGTGGCGACGAAGCGGATCCGGTCCGGGCCCACCCCGAAGCCGGAGATGACCTCGGCGTACTCACGGCAGGCCGCGAAGGTGCGCGCCAGCGCGTCCGGGTGCAGTCGACCGGTCCGGTCCACGCCCTGACCCAGCCGGTTGATGATCATCCGGCGGTCGAGGTCGGTGATCGCACCGGTCTCCGGGTCGAGGTCGGCGACCAGCAGGCGGATCGAGTTGGTGCCGCAGTCGATCGCGGCGACCCGGGTGACGCTCATGCCCCGTCCTCCTCGGCGGTCTCCTGCGCGGCCCGCTTGGCGGCGCGCTCGGCGGCCTTCTGCTGCTTGGCCGCGATCACGGCCTCGTGGTCCTGCTCCTTGGCGCGGTTCCTCGCGACCCGCTCACCGGCGGCCTCGACCTCGGCGGCGGAGACGCAGGGGCCCTTGGCCCACCAGTCCTCCAGCATGCCGATCGCCTCGTCGCCGAGCGGGTTGACGCCCTCGCCGGCCGCCAGCGAGTGGCCGACCAGCACGTGCAGGCACTTCACCCGGTCCGGCATGCCGCCGGCGCTCGGGAAGCCCTCCAGCACCTCGATGGCGTCGCGGCGGGCGATGTAGTCCTCGTGCGCCTTCTGGTAGGCAGCGGCCAGCTCCGGATCCTCGGCGAGCCGGGCGGTCTGCTCCTTCATCACGCCGTCCGCCTCCAGCGTGCCGATCAGCGAGGCGGCCTTGGGGCAGGTCAGGTAGTAGAGCGTCGGGAACGGCGTGCCGTCCGCGAGCCGGGGGGCCGTCTCCACGACGTCCGGGTTGCCGCAGGGGCAGCGGTGCGCCACCGAGCGCAGGCCGCGCGGGACCCGGCCGAGCTGCGCGGCGATGGCCGCGACATCGGTGTCGGAGACGGAGGGGTGGTTCTCAGTGGTCATGGGGGGAGCTGGCTCCAGCAGAGGCGGGGGCGGGTGGAGAGGGCGGGGCGAGGGCGGCGGTGTCGGCGGCGTCCACCGAGTCCCAGACGCTCGCGTACCAGGGTTTGGCGGCCTTCGCCGGCCCGGCGGCCACGCCGTCGGACGAGGCGGGCGGGGCGACGGAGGACGGGGTGGCGCCCCGGCCCGCCGGATCCACCGCAATGTACGGGGTCTCCCCCGGCATCGCGTAGTGCAGCCGGCTGCGGGCCTGCGCCTTGACGTACTCCGGGTCCTGCCAGCGGGCCTTCTCCCGGCGCAGCTGTTCGACCTGCTGCCGGGCGTGCTCGGCCTTCGCCCGCTGGGCGGAGATCTCGGAACGCTGGGAGATGAACTGCCTGGTCGGGTAGGCCAGGATCGCCACCAGGGAGCAGAGCACCAGGACGAGGACGGTCGCCCGGCTCGTGAAGCGAGGCCGGGCGGCAAAGCCCGGGATCCTCCAGCCTGCCATCTCCCGTATCCCCTCCTGGTCGCGACGGTGCCCCGCCGTCCACCCTACGGGGTGAACGGCGGGGCACCGGTCAGGCTTGCGCCACTGGGCGCGCTCGGCCCTCGTGCTTGTTACTCCGCAGAGCGGAAGCGCGGGAACGCGCCGCGGCCGGCGTACTCGGCGGCGTCGTCGAGGATCTCCTCGATGCGCAGCAGCTGGTTGTACTTGGCGACGCGCTCGGAGCGGGCCGGGGCGCCGGTCTTGATCTGGCCGCAGTTGGTGGCGACGGCGAGGTCGGCGATGGTGACGTCCTCGGTCTCGCCGGAGCGGTGCGACATCATGCAGCGGTAGCCGTTGCGCTGGGCCAGCTCGACGGCGTCCAGGGTCTCGGTCAGCGAGCCGATCTGGTTCACCTTGACCAGCAGCGCGTTGGCGGTGCCGGTCTCGATGCCCTTGGCCAGGCGGGCCGGGTTGGTGACGAACAGGTCGTCGCCGACCAGCTGGACCTTGTCGCCCAGCTTGACGGTCATGGCCTTCCAGCCGTCCCAGTCCGACTCGTCCAGCGGGTCCTCGATGGAGACCAGCGGGTAGGAGGCGACCAGCTCGGCGTAGTACTCGATGAGCTCGGCGGCGGAGAGCGCCTTGCCCTCGAACTGGTAGGCGCCGTCCTGGTAGAACTCGGAGGCGGCGACGTCCAGGGCGAGCGCGATGTCCTTGCCGGGCACGTAGCCGGCCTTCTGGATGGCCTCGGTGATGAGGTCCAGGGCCTCGCGGTTGCTGTCCAGGTTCGGCGCGAAGCCGCCCTCGTCGCCGAGGCCGGTGGACAGGCCGCGCTCCTTCAGCACGCCCTTGAGGGTGTGGTAGACCTCGACGCCCCAGCGGACGGCCTCGGAGAAGGACTCCGCGCCGATCGGGGCGATCATGAACTCCTGGATGTCGACGTTGGAGTCCGCGTGCGAGCCACCGTTGAGGATGTTCATCATCGGGACCGGCAGGACGTGCGCGTTCGGGCCGCCCAGGTAGCGGAACAGCGGCAGGTCGCTGGCCTCGGAGGCGGCGTGCGCGACGGCCAGCGAGACGCCGAGGATCGCGTTGGCGCCGAGCGAGGACTTGTCCGGGGTGGCGTCCAGGTCGAGCATGGCCTGGTCGATCAGGCGCTGCTCGGTGGCGTCGTAGCCGACCAGCTCGGGGCCGATCTGCTCGATGACGGCCAGGACGGCCTTCTCCACGCCCTTGCCGAAGTAGCGGTTCTTGTCACCGTCGCGAAGCTCCAGCGCCTCGAAGGCACCGGTGGAGGCACCCGACGGGACAGCGGCACGGCCGGTGCTGCCGTCGTCGAGGCCGACCTCGACCTCGACCGTGGGGTTGCCACGCGAGTCGAGAATCTCACGGGCTACGACGACATCGATGGACGGCACGAGGCATCTCCTAGCGGAAGCAGGTTCGGCTGACGATGGGTGCTGTCGGCCGGATGGTTGCGGAGTCGTTACGACCAGAGCCTAACCGCACGGGCTCTCGGGACCACGTCGACCTCGGTCCCGTCTCAGCGTGTGGCCCGGCTACCCACCGGTAGTTCACCTGGTTGCCCCATGAAAGGGGAACAGATGCGGACGAAGGGGGCCTGATCGGCCCCCTTCGTGGAGCCACCGCACCGGCGGGCGTCAGCCGAGGTCGAGCACCTGGCCCGGGAGGATCAGGTTCGGGTCGGTGCCGACGGTGCCGCGGTTGCCGTCGTACAGCGTCTGCCAGCCGCCCTGGACACCCTGGGCGGTGGCGATGGTCGACAGGGTGTCACCGGACTGGACGGTGTAACCGTGGTCGGCGCGCTGCTGGGCGACGGGGGCGGCTGCGGCGACCGGGGCGCCGTGGGCCGCGGCCGGGCGGCTGTCCTGGCCCGCGTACTGGCCGGCGGCCTGACCCGCGTACTGCTGGTAGACGCCCTGGTGGCTGGTCCAGTACCAGGCGCCGTTGCTCTGGTACCAGAAGACCTTCGCGTCGGCGTCCCAGCCGGGCTTCTGCTGCGCGTCCTGCTGGACGGGCTGCTGGGCGGCGGGCTTCGGGGCCTGCTGCTGGACCGGCTTCTGAGCGGGCTTCGACTGGGCCGGCTTCGGCGCGGCGGGCTTCGACTGCGCGGGCTTCGGCGCGGCGGGCTGCTGGGCCGCGGGCTCGGCGTCCGAGGAGGTGTCGACCGGGGCCGCGGCGCCGCCCTTGGTCAGGCCCGCCTTCTGCGAGCAGACCGGCCAGGCGCCCGGCCCCTGCGAGGCGAGGACCTTCTCGGCGACCGAGATCTGCTGCGCCCTGCTGGCCTGGTGGGCCTGCGGCGCGTACGAGGTGCCGCCGTACGCCTTCCAGGTGCTGGGGGTGAACTGCAAGCCCCCGTAGAAGCCGTTGCCGGTGTTGATGCTCCAGTTGCCGCCGCTCTCGCACTGGGCGACCGCGTCCCAGGTCGAGGCCGGGGCGGCGGAGGCGCCGGTGGCGGTGAGCAGCGGCAGCGCGAGTCCGACGCCGGCCACACCGGCCACGGCGATGGCCTTCTCGGTCTGGGTGCGACGACGATGACGGCCGGTTCCGACGAAGAGCATGACGTTTTCCCTCTCCGCACGCCTGCGAGGTGAGCTGTCGGGTTCGGACCGGGAGGTGGCCCGGCCGCGTGACGCGGAGTCTTTCGGCCCGCGCGGGCGGCTTCACCCCAAGCCGTGGGGGACGGCAACAAACCTGGTTCCCCCGCCCCTGCCCAAGGGTTCTGGTCGGTTTCCCGTGACGCGGCGGGCAGGATTCGGCGTTCCGCGCACGAGGTCCGCAGCTGCGAACTCCAGGGAGGGTAGACAGATCCTCACATCAATAACAAGCTCATATCGCAGGTATCACACATAAATTACGGCGCGTGGCCGATCGCCTACCAACAACAGGGCTATGTCCTGATTGATGGTGATTCAGACCCCCGGTGAGAGCAGAACAGCGACACCCCGTCAGCGTGTCGGAGGCTCGAATGGTCGAGATCGAGACACGGCCGGGGCATCGCCGCACGGATTGCTCAGAGGCCGGTCGAAGGCTCGGTGGACGGTTCCGCGGACGGCTTCTCGGGGGTGAATTCCACCGGGAGGTCACGAAGTCCACGCATGATCAGGCCACCGCGCCAGCGGAGGTTCTCCGGGCTTTCGGCGAGTCGCAGATCGGGCAGCCGGGTGAGCAGGGTGGTGAGCGCCGACCTCCCCTCCAACCGGGCCAGCGGAGCACCGATGCAGTAGTGGATGCCGTGCCCGAAGCCCAGGTGCGGGTTGTCGGTCCGGGCCAGGTCGAGGGTGTTCTCGTCGGCGAACCGCGCCGGGTCCCGGTCCGCCGCCGCGAGCACCACCAGCACCGGGTCGCCGACCGGGATCTCCACCCCGCCGATGGTCAGCGGGCTGGTCGCGAAGCGCCAGGTGGCGAGCTCCACCGGCCCGTCGTAGCGCAGGAGTTCCTCGATCCCGGTCTCCAGCAGGGCGCTCTCGCCACGGGCGATCGAGTCCTGGAGCAGCGCCCGCTGCCCGGGGTTGCGCAGCAGCGCGTAGGTGCCGTTGCCGATCAGGTTGACGGTCGTCTCGAAACCGGCGAAGAGGAGGATGAAGGCCATCGCCGCGGCCTCGTTCTCGGTCAGGTGCTCGCCGTGGTCGCTGGCCCGGATCAGGCCGGAGATCAGGTCGTCGCCGGGATCGGCCCGCTTGCGGTGGATCAGCTCCGCCAGGTAGGCGCGCATCCGCTTGACGGCGCGCCCCACCCCGCCGCGCTGCCCACCGCCGTGGCGGATCATCATGCCCGCCCAGTCCCGGAAGTCGTCCTGGTCCTCGGCCGGCACCCCGAGCAGGTCGCAGATCGCGTAGATGGGGAGCGGGAAGGCGAACTCGTGGATCAGGTCCGCCGAGCCGCGCTGCGCGAAACCGTCGATCAGCCGGTCGGTGAGCTGCTGCACCCGGGGCTCGAACTCCGCCACCCGACGCGGCGTGAACGCCTTCGAGACCAGCCGACGCAGCCGGGTGTGGTCCGGCGGGTCGATGTTCAGCAGGTGGGTCATCAGGTTGGCCTGACGCTCGCCGGGGATGCCGACCCGGCCGGTGCGGTGGGCGTGCCCGCTGTGGTGGAGCGGGTTCTTCGAGAGGCGGCTGTCGGCGAGCGCCTGCCGGGCGTCCGCGTACCTGGTCACCAGCCAGGCCTCGACCCCGCTCGGCAGGGTGGTGCGGTGCACCGGCTCGTGCTCCCGCAGCCACGCGTACGCCGGGTACGGGTCGGCGGCGAACTCCCAGGTGAAGAGCGGCGGGCGGGCTGAATCGGGCTGAACTGGCATGTGTCGACCGTATCCGGTGGGGATCTCGGGCGCGGCAGGCGTGAGCCTGGTCACCTGAGGGGTAATCCCTGTTGCGGAGGATCAGGACCTGCCTACCATCCTCCGCAAGCAAAATGCGTGGGCGCCGGTGCGGAGCCGCCCACAGGGAGGAGCGCACCATGCGGGTCACCGGGGCAGTCGTGGTCATCGCCGTACTCACCGGCGGGTCGGGAGCCGACCTCGCCCGCCGGTTCACCGCCGCGGGCGCCGCCGGCGTGCTCATCGCCGACCAGCAGGTCGGCATCGCCGAGGACCTCGCCGCCGAACTCGACCGGCCGGGCTGCCCGGTCGTCGGCGTCTGCGGCGACATCCGCCGACCGAGCGACATCGCCGCCCTGGTCGACACCACCGAGAAGCACCTCGGCCCGATCGACCTGTTCTGCGTGGCCGGCCCGGACGGCGAGCGCATCGTCTCCCTCGCCGAACTGCCCGACCACCTCGACCTGGAGCGGCTCGCCGAACTGCTCGCCCTGGTCGGCGATGCGATCGCCGAGGTCGTCGGCGACGTCGTCCCGGCGCAGCGCCGGTCGGTGGAGGACGTCGCGACGGTCTGACGGATGTGCTCGGCCGGGGGTGGTCGGGGCGCCGGGGCTGGTCGGGCTGCCCGGGGTTGTTCGGGCTACTCGGACTACTCGGCCTTGAGACCCTCGGCCGCGCGCACGGCGTCCCGGTAGCCGCGCGCGGCCGCCCGGAGCGCGGCGTCCACGTCCACCCCCGCGTCGTGCGCCCGCTGCGCCACGGCGAGCAGCAGCCTGCCCGCCGACTCCGCCGTGAGCCCCGCAGGCAGCTCGTAGGGCTCGTCCGGCACACCCGTGAAGCCTGCCCGGCGCACCCGGGACACCAGCTTCGCCGCGTACGCCAACGACGGCAGCCCGGCCGGCACACCGTCCAGCACCGACTCGCGCTCCGACTTCTCGGCGGCCTTCAGCGTCTCCCAGTTCGCCTCCACCTCGGCGGCGCCCTCCGCCTCGGTGTCCCCGAACACGTGCGGGTGCCGGTACATCAGCTTCTCGACGATGTCGCCCGCCACGTCGTCGATGGAGAACGCGTCGGTGGGGTGCTCCTCGGCGATCCTGGAGTGGAAGAAGACCTGGAGCAGGACGTCGCCCAGCTCCTCGCGGAGGGTCTCGCGATCCCCCTCCTCGATCGCCTCGACCAGCTCGAACGACTCCTCGACCAGGTACTTCACCAGGCTGGCGTGGGTCTGCTCGGCGTCCCAGGGGCAACCGCCGGGCGAGCGCAGGCGGTCCATCACCGAGACCAGGTCCAGCAGCCGCGCGCCCGGCAGGTCGTACGAGCCCGGCAGCACCTCGATCTCGGGCACCTCACCCGCGTGCTCGACCGCGAGGCGCGCCAGCGCGTCGGTGAGCCCCGGATCGCCGTCCGGGCTGCCCAGCCAGACCAGCGGGCCCGACCCGGCCGGCTGCCCGGTCAACAGCCGGGCGAGCGTCGGCGCCGAGCCGGGCACCACCACCTCCACCTCGACCCCGGCCGCCCGCACCGCCGCCAGCTGCGGGTGCGCGGCGTCGCCGGCGAGCACCCGCCCGGCCGACCGCAGCGCCTCCCAGGCGGGCCACGACAGCAGGCCGGGGGCCACCCGGTGGGTGGTGGTGAGCAGGATCAGCTTCGCGCCCGGAAGATTCGTCACGCTCCGAACCTACCCGCCCCCGGCAAGGCTCCGCCCCCGCGTTTTCGCCCGGCCCGCGGCTCCGCCGCGGGCC
>NZ_JBHVWC010000124.1:0-11910 GCF_042882445.1 Kitasatospora sp. NPDC058218
GGCCCGGGGTGGGTCCGACCCACCCCGGGCCCGGTCCGGGCCGGTCAGGCCGCCGGTGTGGCGGTGAGCTCGAACCACATCCGCTTGCCCGAGCCGCGCGGCTCCACGCCCCAGCCGTCCGCCAGCGCCTCGACCAGCATCAGCCCGCGCCCGGAGGAGGCCTGCTCCCCCGGCGTCCGGCGGGTCGGCCAGAGGTCGGACTCGTCCTCCACCTCGACCCGCAGCCGGGCCCGGCCGCCGTCCGCGGCCGACTCGCGGTAGAGCCGGGCGGTGAACATGGCGTCCCGGTCGGTGTGCCGGATCGCGTTGGTGACCAGCTCGGAGACGAGCAGCTCGGCGGTGTCCACCAGCTCGGCCACGCCCCAGCGGCGCAGCGCGTCGCGCAGCTCGGCCCGCACCTCGGAGATCCGGGCGAGGTCGGCCTGCCCGATCCGGCGACGCAGCTGCTGGGCGGCCAGGCCGCCCTCCGGCCCGTCCCAGCGCAGCAGCAGGAGCGCTATGTCGTCCTCGCGCTCGCTGGAGTAGGCGACCTGGGAGGAGATCCGGTCGGCCAGCTCCTCCAGCGGGTCGACCCGGCCCTCCGCGCGCTCGGCGAGCGGTCCGGCGAGCACCTCGGTCAGCCGGGCGATGCCGTCGTCGAGGTCCATGCCACGCGCCTCGACCAGGCCGTCGGTGCAGAGCAGCACCGTCTCGCCCGGGTCCAGGCTGAACCGGGTGACCCGGTACTCCTCGTCCGGGGCGATGCCCAGCGGCAGCCCGCCGGCGACCTGGACCACGGCGGCGGTGCCGTCGGCCCGGCGGACCACCGGGTCGAGGTGACCCGCCCGGACGGCGTAGACCACGCCGTAGTCGACGTTGACCTCGGCGTAGGTGCAGGTGGCGAAGTGGTCGGTGTCCAGGTCGGCGAGGAAGCGGGAGGCGCGGGCCATCACGGCCGCCGGCGGGTGGCCCTCGGCCGCGTACGCGCGCAGCGCGATCCGCAGCTGGCCCATGATCCCGGCGGCGTGCACGTCGTGCCCCTGGACGTCGCCGATCACCAGCCCGACGTGCCCGCCGGGCAGCGGGACGACGTCGTACCAGTCGCCGCCGATCTGCAGACCGGAGCCGGCCGCCAGGTACCGGACGGCGGTGGTCACCCCGGGCACCGACGGGACGGTGCGCGGCAGCATCACCCGCTGCAGGCCGGCCGCCAGCTCGTGCTCGGCGTCGTGCAGCCGGGCCCGGGCCAGCGACTGCGCCACCAGGCCGCCGAGGGTCGACAGCAGGGTGCGCTCGTCGGCGTCCAGCTGGCGGTCGTCGTCGAAGCTGACCAGGCAGACGCCGATCGGCCGGCCGCTGGCGACCAGCGGCAGGAACGCCCAGGAGCTGCGGCCGGTCCGACTGGTCGGCGTCCACACCCGCGCGTAGCGCTCCAGGAACTCCTCGCGGCTGGCGATGAAGACCGGCGCCCGGTTGCGCAGCGCCTCGGCCGCCGGGTGGTCGGCGGGCAGCACCGAGCGGTCCCAGAAGGAGAGCTCCTCCGGCCGGTAGCCGGAGGCGCCGAGGATCTGCACCCGGCCGGACTCGAAGGAGGCCAGTACCAGGCCGTCCGGCGGCAGCCCGGGCAGCGGGAGCTCGGTGAAGACCCGCGCCACGTCACGGACGGTGACGGCCTCGGAGAGCGCGCGGGCGGCCTCCTTGATGAACCGCGAGCGCTCCTCCCGCAGCAGCGCCATCCGGTCGGCGCGATCGCGCTTGCGCAGCTCGACGGTGGCGTCCCAGATGAAGCCGACCATCCGTGAGGCCCGGCCGAAGGCGTCCGCGAGGACCCGGCCGCGGAACCGCACGGCGCGCATCGCGCCGCTCGGCCCGACGGTGCGGTAGTAGGCGCCGCACTGGCCGAGCTCGGCGACCGCCCGCTCGACCCGGCGGCGCACCACGGGCGCGTCCTCGGGGTGCAGCAGGGCCAGGAAGGAGGCGGAGGTGCGGTCGAAGCGGTCCCGCTCGGCCGTGTCCAGACCCATGATCGCGCAGGCCCGCTGGTCGCCCTCCAGGACGTCGCGGCGGATGTCCCAGTCGAAGGAGCCGATGCCGTTGGCGGCCATCGCGGGCTCCAGCCAGTCCGGCGTGGAGTCCCCCGAGGCGACGGGCAGGCCTCCCGAGAGCATCGGTGCCAGCCGGCCTGCGGCCAGTCCGGGCGCCGTTCGCAGCGCGTGCCTGCGCACCGCCTGGGCGGGTGGTCTCGCCCGCCCCGACCCGGCCGTGGACTGGCCGGGAGGAAGCGCCGGCCCCGGTGACTCGGGCTCAGTGGGCATGCTGCTCCTGCCGCTGCCGTGACGGGCCGCGCCGACTGTCCGGCCTGGCCGCGTGGCAGTGTGAGTGGGTGGTGCTCGATCGGACCGTGCCGCCGGGCGGTTGTCAGTCGAGGTGAGGTCTCCCCGCTGTCTGCCGCACGTGGACACACATTCCCACCATCCTGGCCAATGTTCGGCCGAGCGGCAATGGCACCGGGCCGGGAATATTCGGCTCGGCCTTCGCCCGGGGGTGCCGTTCGGCAGCGAACGACCTGGTACTGCCGGTTCGGACGCCCGGTCGGCCGGCGTCCGTGGACTGCGCCGAACGGGTGGCGCCGGGGCCGCCGGGCAGCAACGGCGGCGGCGCGAGGAGCGGGCGGACGGCGGCGCGGGGGGGCGGGCCGGCGGCAACGCGAGGGGCGGGCCGCGGATCGGGGCGCGGGGCGACAGGTGGGGCCGGGACACAGGAAGAGGGGACGGGCAGAAGGGTCAGGCGGTGACCAGCTCGAACCAGGTGACCTTGCCGTCCCCGCGCAGCTGCACGCCCCAGGAGTCCGCCAGCGCCTCGACCAGCATCAGCCCGCGCCCCGAGGTGGCGTACTCGGCGTCCGGGTCCCGGCGGCGGCCGGGCAGCCGGGTGACGCCGTCCTGGACCTCGATCCGCAGCCGCAGGTCCGCCGTGAGCACCGCGTCGAAGACCGCGCCCTGACCGGTGTGCAGCAGCGCGTTGGTGACCAGCTCGGAGGAGAGCAGCTCGGCCGTGTCGGCCAGCTCGGGCACCCCCCAGTGGCCGAGCGCGGAGCGCAGCCGCCGGCGGACCGCGCCGACCGCGACCAGATCGGCCGCGTCGACCGCCAGGTGCAGCCGGCGGTTGAGCGCACACCCCGGCGCCGGGGTGCTCGGCAGCGCCTGGCCCGCCGTGCCGGTGACCCCGGACGCACCCGGTGCGCCCCCTTGGGGCCTGGACCGGAAGGCATCCCCCGAGCCCGTCCGCTGCCGCGGGAATCGCGACTGACCGTCCATCACCACATGCCCCCGCCCTCAATCCGGGCACCCGCTGCCGGATCCCCCGCCGGTCGGGTGGCCGCCTCGTTCTGACCACCATCCTCATGCCCAGCTTTCGGCGTTTGGAACAGTGTGCGTCCGATCACCTGGGGTGAAAGGGGCACGGCGTGGTCCTCGTGATCCAACTGCCCGCGCCGGACAGGTTTGCGATGCGTACGAGCCGTTTTCGGGCAACGCTGGACAGAGCGGCCGGGTCCGGGTTCAATGGCCCGAGATGTTTGAACGCCGTTCTAACTTCATCCCCGGCACCCACCGGCACTCCCCGGCGACCGCGAGCGAGGAACCGTGCGACTGACTCCCACCGAGCGGGACCGGCTGCTGATCTTCACAGCAGCCGAGCTGGCCCGCGCCCGGCGCGCCCGAGGCGTACGCCTCAACATCCCCGAGGCGCACGCCCTGATCGCCGACGCCGTCTGCGAGGCCGCCCGCGACGGCCGGCGCCTCGCCGAGGCCATCGAGGCCGGGCGCAGCGTGCTCACCGCCGACGACGTGCTCCCCGGCGTCCCGGACGTGGTCACCGTCGTCCAGGTCGAGGCGGTCTTCGACGACGGCACCCGGCTGGCCGTGGTGAACGACCCGTTCAAGGGCGCCGGCTCGCTCGGCGACGACGCCCCGGGCGGCGCGCTGCTCGGTGCGGGCACGGGCTACGACCCCGTCGAGGAGACGGTGGTGCTGCCCGTCCACAACACCTCCGGGGTGCCGATCTCGGTCACCTCGCACTTCCACTTCTTCGAGGCCAACCCGCGCCTGGCCTTCGACCGCGGAGCCGCCTACGGCACCCACCTCGCGGTGCCGGCCGGGTCCTCGGTGCGCTTCGACCCGGGCGCCACCGTCGAGGTCGGCCTGGTGCCGATCGGCGGCACGCGGGTCGCGATCGGCTTCGCCGGGCTGGTGGACGGCCCGCTGGACGCGCCCGGCGCCAAGGAGGCCGCCCTGGCCAAGGCCCGCGCGACCGGCTACCTGACCAACTTCGACGACGCCGAGGTGGAATCGTGAGCTCCATCACCCCGCACGACTACATCGCGGTGCACGGCCCCCGGGCCGGGGACCGGATCCGGCTCGGCGACTCCGGTCTGATCGTCCGGGTGGAGTCCGACTCGCAGGCACCCGGCGAGGAGTTCCTGGCCGGCTTCGGCAAGACCGCCCGCGACGGCCTGCACCTCAAGGCCGCCGCCGTCCGCGACACCTGCGACGTCGTGATCAGCAACGTGCTGGTGATCGACGCGGTCCAGGGCATCCGCAAGACCTCGATCGGCCTGATCGACGGCCGGATCGCCTCCATCGGCCGGGCCGGCAACCCGGACACCCTGGACGGTGTGGACGTCGTCGTCGGCACCGGGACGACGATCGTGTCCGGCGAGGGCATGATCGCCACCGCCGGCGCCATCGACACCCACGTCCACCTGCTCTCCCCGCGGATCATGGAGGCCTCGCTCGCCTCCGGCGTCACCACGATCATCGGCCAGGAATTCGGCCCGGTCTGGGGGGTCGGGGTGAACTCGCCCTGGGCACTGCGCCACGCCTTCAACGCCTTCGACGCCTGGCCCGTCAACATCGGCTTCCTCGGCCGCGGCTCCTCCTCCGACCCGGCCCCCCTCGTCGAGGCCCTCGCCGAAGGCGGCGCCTCCGGCTTCAAGGTCCACGAGGACATGGGCGCCCACACCCGCGCCCTGGACACCGCCCTGCGCGTCGCCGAGGAGTACGACGTCCAGGTCGCCCTCCACACCGACGGCCTCAACGAATGCCTCTCCGTCGAGGACACCCTCAAGGTCCTCGACGGCCGCACCATCCACGCCTTCCACATCGAGGGCTGCGGCGGCGGCCACGTCCCCAACGTCCTCAAGATGGCCGGCGTCGAGAACGTCATCGGCTCCTCCACCAACCCCACCCTGCCCTTCGGCCGCGACGCCCTCGGCGAACACTTCGGCATGATCGTCTCCGCCCACGACCTCAAGGTCGACCTCCCCGGCGACGCCGCCATGGCCCGCGACCGCATCCGCGCCGGCACCATGGGCGCCGAGGACGTCCTGCACGACCTCGGCGTCATCGGCATCACCTCCTCCGACGCCCAGGGCATGGGCCGCGCCGGCGAGACCGTCCGCCGTACCTTCGCCATGGCCGGCAAGATGAAGGCCGAACTCGGCCCCCTCGACGGCACCGGCTCCTACGGCACCACCGACGGCGGCGACGACAACGAACGCGTCCTGCGCTACATCGCCAAACTCACCATCAACCCCGCCATCGCCCACGGCCTCGCCCACGAGGTCGGCTCCATCGAGATCGGCAAACTCGCCGACATCGTCCTGTGGCGCCCCGACCACTTCGGCGCCAAACCCCAACTCGTCCTCAAGGCCGGCTTCCCCGCCTACGGCGTCGTCGGCGACCCCAACGCCTCCACCGACCGCTGCGAACCCCTCGTCCTCGGCCCCCAGTTCGGCGCCCACGGCGCCACCGCCGCCGACATCTCCGTCGCCTTCGTCGCCCAGGCCGCCGCCGACGGCGCCTACCTCGACCGGGCCGCCGACGGCATGCCGACCAGGCGCCGCCGCGTCGGCGTGCGGAACACCCGCGGCATCGGCCCGCGCGACATGGTCCGCAACGCCCGGATCGGCAACGTCCAGGTCACCGAGACCGGCCTGGTCTCGCTGGACGGCTCGCCGCTGCGCTCCGAGCCCGCCGACAGCGTCTCGCTCAGCCGCCTGTACTTCCTCTGACCCACCCTCACTTTCTTTCCTAGGACGCGAAGATGACCCCCACCCCCGCCTCGCTCGGTTACCGGATGCCCGCCGAGTGGCACCCGCACGAGCGCACCTGGATGGCCTTCCCCACCACCAACCCGACCTTCGACAGCCCGGAGCACCTGCACGCCGGGCGCGAGGCCTGGGCCGCGGTGGCCAACACCGTCGTCCGGTACGAGCCGGTGACGCTGGTGGTCAACACCGGCGAGACCGAGCAGGCGCGCAAGTACGTCTCCCCCGAGGTCGAGATCGTCGAGCGCCCGCTGGACGACGCCTGGATGCGTGACATCGGCCCGTCCTTCCTGATCGACGGCAAGGGCTCGCTGGCCGCCGCCGACTGGATCTTCAACGGGTGGGGCGCGCAGTCCTGGGCCCGCTGGGACAACGACCAGCACATCGCCGAGCACATCAGCGAACTGACGGGCGTTCAGCGCTTCGCCTCCCGCCTGATCAACGAGGGCGGCGGCATCCACGTCGACGGCGAGGGCACCGTGCTCGTCACCGACACCGTGCAGCTCGGCGAGGGCCGCAACTCCGACTGGACCCGCGAGGAGGTCGAGGCCGAGCTGCACGCCCACCTCGGCACCACCAAGGCGATCTGGCTGCCGCGCGGACTCACCCGCGACTACGACGAGTTCGGCACCCGCGGCCACATCGACATCGTCGCCTCCTTCGTCCGCCCCGGCGTCGTGGTCGCCCACGTCCAGCCGGACCCGGCCCACCCCGACCACCAGGTGTGCCAGGAGCTGGTGGCGATCCTGCGCGCCTCCACCGACGCACAGGGCCGCGCCCTGGAGGTCGTCGAACTGCCCGCCCCCACCGTCCTGCTGGACGAGGACGGCGAGCCGGTCGACTACTCCTACATCAACCACTACGTGGCCAACGGCGCCGTGGTGCTCTGCGCCTTCGACGACCCACGCGACCAGGAGGCCGCCGCCATCCTCGGCCGCGCCTACCCCGGCCGCACCGTCGAACTCGTCGACGCCCGGGAGATCTTCGCCAACGGCGGCGGCATCCACTGCATCACCCAGCAGCAGCCGAAGGCCGTCTGACACACGGCCCCCGGGGAGCGGCAGACGGTCCCGCCGACCGTCTGCCGCCCGGCGTCGACGCCCGAGTGGACACCGGGCAGGGGCACCCGTCCACCACGATCCGGATCACGTGGTTTCGCCGATGTCGAACACCACGGATCGCATGCTCATGGCGCGAACCCAGCGGGGCAAAAGGCCCCCCTTTGATCACGACTCCATCACTACACGCTCACACTCCGGCGCCCGCCGATACGGTCCCCTCACCACGACACGCCACACGTCCCCAGGGGGACCCATGCGCCGCGCCACCCTCACCGTCCTCGCCGCAGCCGCCATCCTTGGCATCACCGCGTGCGACCCCGTCACCAGCACCACCAACGCAGCACCACCGACCAGTGCCCCTGCCGTCGCCGCCCCTACGGCCGACCCGGCCGGGGCGCCGGCCGGCGCCAAGACCGCAACGCTGCCCGGCTTCGTCGGCATGGGCCTGCAGTCCGCCCAGAACGCCGCCCAGAAGGTCGGGTTCTTCTCCCTCACCAGCCACGACGCCCTCGGCCGGTCCCGCAGCCAGATCGACGACCGCAACTGGAAGGTGTGCACGCAGAGCCCGGCGGCCGGTGACCATCCCACCAGCGCCAAGATCGACATGGGCGCGGTCAAGCTCGACGAGACGTGCCCCGCCCAGGACCAGGGCACCGGCGGCCCCACCAAGGCGGGCTCCAGCATGCCCGACTTCAAGGGCAAGGCCGTCTCGGTGGTGCATGACTCCCTCGACAAGGCGACATCGATCAGCACCAAGGATGCGAGCCCCCAGAACCGCATGGTGCTGGTGGTGTCGAACTGGCAGGTGTGCTCCCAGGACCCGGCAGCCGGCGCCGCGCTGACCGGCCAGCCGGTGACCATCAAGGCCGTCAAGTTCGGCGAGTCCTGCCCCTAGTCCAGCCCGAAGAGGTGACGCCGGACAGGGAACGGAGAGGCCACCTCGCCGATCGCCTTCCCGGCAGCGGCAGCGGCAGCGGCGTGTGGCACGGCATCACCTGCCCGTGACCGGTCAGTGCGGGTGGCGGCCGGGGTCGTCGGTGGTGAGGCCGTGGGTGCTGTGCATGGCGATCGAGGTGTAGGAGGAGCGCAGGGCCCGGAGCTGGGCGAGGCGTTGCTGTTCGGCGAGCAGGCCGTCGAGGTTCTCGGTGGGGCCGTTGTGGCGGCGGTGCAGGTGAACCGCCAGGCCGGTCACGACCACGGCCAGGGTTGCGAACAGGGCGATGAGCGTGGCCATGGCCACCCCCTCGGATCGGGGTCGTCCGTTGCCCGGACGATGCGGGTGCGCACCGTGCGGCAATCGGTACGTACCCGCAGCAACGGGGTGGCGAAACGGCCGGCTTCCCCCTCCGTGGTCCTTCGGGCACGGCCAGTATCGTGGGACCGGAGCGGCACAGCCGCAGCAGCACAGAGGAGAGCAGCACATGGCGGACGCCCGCCCGCGCCGGCCGGCGCGCCCCCGCGAGGAGGTCTTCGCCACCGCGCGGGCCGCCATCGCCGAGCACGGGCTCGCCAAGCTCACCATGGCCGGCCTCGGCAAACAGTTGCAGATGAGCGCCGGGCACCTGCTCTACTACTTCGGCAGCAAGGACCAGCTGTTGCTGGAGACGCTGCGCTGGAGCGAGGACCAGCTCGGCGCCCGCCGCTACACCGCCCTGACCGACGGCGGGCGGGACGTCTGGGAGCGGTTGGGCGACTACACCCGGCTCTACCTGCCCGAGGGCCCGGGCGATCCGCGCTGGATCCTCTGGGTGGAGGTGTGGGGGCGCTCCCCCGCCAGTGAGGAGCTCCGGCAGGGGCAGTTGGAGATCGAGGCCCCCTGGGACGCCGACCTCGTCGCCCTGCTCGACGAGGGGACGGCCGGCGGCTCCTTCAGGGCCGGACCCGCCGGAGCGGACGGCGGCGCCGAGGCAGCGGGCGGCACCGGGGCGGCCGAGCGCGCAGCCCAGATCCGCGCCCTGCTGGACGGTCTCGCCGTGCCGCTCGCGCTCGGCCTGCCCGGCGCGCGCCGCACGAGGGCGCTGCACCTGGCGGAGTCCGCCTGCCGGACCCTGCTGGCACCCGCCTGACGGACACCGCCCGGAGGGCCCCTCACTCCGTCCAGATCGCGGCCGCCGTGCGGTCGTCCGCATAGCCCTTGGCGCGGACCTGCACCTGGCGCAGGAAGTCCACGGTGCCCGGCGGGTGGGGGTGTGCCCAGTGGGCGGCCAGGAAGTGTGCGACGGCCGGCTCGTCGGCGATCGGCCGGGCCAGGCCCGGGGTGCAGAGCAGCAGGATGTCGCCCGGGGTCGCCGGGACCATCCGGAAGCGGAACGGGCGCGGGTCCGGCACCGGACCCTCCGGCACCGGCGGTTGCCCGTCCGGATGGTGCAGCAGTCGAGCCGCGTAGGCGTCGATCCAGTGGCCGGAGCGCAGCAGGTACAGCCCGCCCGGGCCGACTCCGAAGGCCGCCCGGTAGGAGGCCGCCGGGTCGAGCGAGAGCAGCAGGCAGTGCAGCGAGGCGGGGGAGGCCGGGTCGTCGCCCGCCGCCCGGGGGGTGAGGGCGCGCAGCGGGGCGGCGGCGGCCGTGGCGAGCCGTTGGAGGCCGTAGCGGAGGCGGTCCCGCGCACCGTCGCGCAGGTCCGCGGCGAGGCCGGCCCGGCTGCGGCCGATCGCGGCGGCGAGCTGGCGGCAGGACTCGGCGGCGGCGGTGGCGACCGCCCCGGGGGCGAGCTCGGCCTCGGCGAGGGTGCCGGAGGCGCCCACGCCCGTGCGGTCGAAGCCGCCGAGTGCGGCGAGTAACAGGCCGTCCGCACCCTCACCGAACCTGGTCACCAGCAGCGCGTCCCGGCGGGGCTCGCCGCGGTAGCGGGCGGAGTCGCCGCGGACCGAGACGGCTCGCAGGGTCGCGCTGGCGTACTGGGCCCCCTCCAGGACGGTGTCCGGCACGACGGCGCCGAGCGAGCCCGGGTCCGCCTCCGGCACGGCGGTCGGCTCGGGCCCGTAGGTGGGCGGCCGCTCGCCGACGTGCGGGACGGCGGGGCCGGCGTCGGCGAGCACCGAGCGGGGGGCGGGGCGGGCCACGGACGCGACCGCGGGGGCGGGGTCCGGTTCGGGGACGGCAACGGGCTCGGGCTCGGGGGCGGGGTCAGCGGCTTCGGACTCGGCGGCGGGAGCGGGCTCGGGTGCCGACTCAGTCACCGGCTCGGGCTCCCGTACGGCTTCCGGCTCCGCGGCCTGCTCCGGCTCCGGTTCCTTCCGCAGGACGGGCGCCGGCTCGGGCTCGTGATCGGGCTCCGCCACCGGCTCGGGCCCCGCCGCCCAGGCCGGGGCCTGGAACCTGTGCGTCTCCTCCGGTCCGCGCTGCTGCCCGATCACACCGACCGCGGTGTCGAACCAGTCGTCGATGCTGTCCCGCCCCGGTGCAGCGGGCTCCGGCGCGGGCTCCCCGTCCGCCGGCCCGCCCGTGCGCTGTTGGCCGATCAGCCCGGCCGCCGTCTCGAACCAGTCGTCGACGCTTCCCTCCCCCGGTACCGCGCCCGGGGTGTCGGGGAGGGTGCCCGCCGGCCCTTCGTAGACCGTTTCCCACCAACCGTCGTCCGGTCGGTGCTGCTGTGCGGGTGCACCCTTTTTGCTCATCTGGCGGCTCCTGGTCGGTCCGTGGTCGCGCCGCCCCCGGCGGGGCCGGACTCGACGTCATTGTCTCCGAGTGCAACGACGCTGTCCGGGTTTCGGCGACAACCGCACACTGATCGGATGATCCCGATCACCGGGTTCGCCCCTTGTTCCGCTTCCGTTCCGTCCGTGCTTGCCGGAACTGCCCGGAGCAGGGTGTTTCCGGCGTGTTCGGTAGGTTCGGGCGCCGAAAATGGGGGCCGAGGAGGGGCATCGCTTCACTCGTTCGGCTGATTAAATGTGCGCATGACCGCGTCGGCCCCCAGATCGCCCCGACCGGGGAGGGCCGTACTCGCGGACCGCCCGGTGGGTGCCCTGTGGTTCCTCCTGCTGGTCGGGCTGCTGACGGCGCTCCCGTGCGCGGGTCAGGCCCAGGCGGTCTCGGCGGACCGGTCCGCCCCGGCCGCGGCCGTTCCGGAGAGCACCGTCGTCGGCCCGGCCGTCGCGGCCTCCCCGACGACCGGGGCACCGCAGGCGCCCGCGACACCGCGGGCGTCCGGGGCGGAGCACGCGTCCCGGCAGGCCGGGGCCCCGCGCACCGGCCCGGCCGTCACGCCGTCCGACCGGCTGCACGCCGAGGAGAAGCGGCACTGGACGTGGTGCTCCGCCGACGGCGAGCCGCCGCACCGCGACAACGGCTGCTCCGGCCACCCGTACTGCGCCCAGGACGCCCAGCTGCCCAACCCGCCGCCGCATCCGCAGCCCGCCGTGACGGCCCGCCCGCAGACCCCCGAGGCGCAGCCCCGGCTGGTGTCCAGCGGGCTCCTGGACGGTCCGCGCCCGGCACCCGACCTGCACGAGCTCCAAGTTCACCGGTCCTGAGCGGAACCCACCGCCGGCCCTCCCCCCTGCCCGTCCGAACGGACGGCGCAAGGGGCGGCGCCGACGGATCCGCCCCTCCGCCCTCTCATCAGACCGCCGCGCCCGAAGCGCGCGGCGGGGACAAGGACACCTCATGGGTTCCGCCTCGAAGCAGTCCAACAAGCCGAGCGGCAAGCAGGCAGGTCTCGACCGCCGCGCCCGGATAGCCGAGCTGCGCGCCGCCGAGCAGCGCCGCGACCGTCGGAACAAGATCATCGCCTCGGTGGTCGCCGGCACCCTGGTGATCGC
>NZ_JBHVWC010000125.1:0-11758 GCF_042882445.1 Kitasatospora sp. NPDC058218
AGGGTGGTGAGTTCGTGGTGGAGTTCGGTGGCGCCGGGGGCGTCGGGTCCGCGGCGGCTGACGAGGAGGAGTCGTTTGACGCCGTGGGTGGTGACGAGGTGGCGGGCGAGGAGTTTGCCGAGTTCCCCGGTCGCGCCGGTCACGAGGACGTAGTCGTCCGGCGTGAACCCGGGCCCGTCGGCGTCGGGCGCGGGCGCGGCGGCCCGCACGAGACGCGGTGCGAACAGCGCGCCGTCGCGCACCGCGAGCTGCGGCTCCGCGTCGACCGGTGCGACGGGCAGGGCGGCCGCCGATGTCGGCGCGCCGTCGAGGTCCACCAGCGCGAACCGGCCCGGGTTCTCGGCCTGCGCCGAGCGGACCATGCCCCACACGCCGGCCTGCACGAGGTTGGCGGGCCGCTCGCCGGCGGCGTTCTCGGTGACGAACACCAGCCGCGCGTCGGCGAACCGCTCGTCGAGCAGCCAGGCCTGGGCCAGCTCCAGTGTCCATTCGAGCACGATGCCGACCTGCTCGGGCAGCTCGCCGCCCTCCGGGGTCGGGCAGTGGGCGTACACCGTCGGGGCGGGCGCGAGTCCGGCGAGCGCCGCCGCGTTCGCGACCGTGACCGGGGGATCCGTCGCTTCCGCCGACGCCGGGGGAGTGGGCAGCGCGGTCCAGTCGACCTGGTAGAGGCTGTCGAGGCTCTTCGCGCTCTGGGCGACCAGGCGCTCCGGACGGGTCGTGTGCACGCTGAGCACGCCCTCGGCCACCGGTCGTCCCTCGACGTCCGCGACGGTGAGCCCGATGGTGCCGGGCCCGGTCGGGGCCAGCCGGGCCCGGACGGTGCGGGCACCCGTGGCGTGGACGACCAGGTCGGACCAGCCGGCCGGCAGCCTGACCTCGCCGTCCGGGGTGTCCTCGGCGAACGCCATCGGGTGTAGCGCCGCGTCCAGCAGCGCGGGGTGAATCGCGAAGCCGTCCGGACCGGGCAGCTCCGGCAGGACCACCTCGGCGTACACGTCCTCGCCGTGGCGCCAGGCAGCGGTCAGGCCGCGGAAGGCCGGGCCGTACTCCAGTCCGGCCGTCTCCAGACGGGCGTACAGCTCTGTGGTGCCCACCGGCTCGGCGCCCTCGGGCGGGAAGGCACCGAGAGGTGCCGCCGGGTGGCCGGCGTCCGTGGCGAGCGTGCCCTTGGCGAGGACGGTGGCCGTGTCGCCGTCGCGCGACTCGACGGTCACCGCCCGCCGTCCGTCCGCGCCGGCGGTGCCGACGCTCACCTGCACCCGCACCGCGGTGCCCTGCTCGGGCAGCGTCAACGGCGCCTGGAGCGCCAGCTCCTCCAGCCGCGCGCACCCGAGCCGGCCGCCCGCGTAGAGGGCCAGTTCGGCGATCGCGGTCCCGGGCACCAGCACCGTTCCGGCCACGGCGTGGTCGGCCAGCCACGGGTGACTGCGGACCGACAGCCGCCCGGTGAAGACAGCGCCCCCACCGTCGGGCAGGTGGACGACGGCGCCGAGCAGCGGGTGGTCGGGGGCGTCCAGCCCGAGATCGGCGGCGGAGCCCGCGTGGTCGGGGGCGTCGATCCAGTAGGTCTGGTGTTGGAAGGGGTAGGTGGGGAGGTTGGTGTGGGTGCCGGTGGTGGGCCAGGTGGCGGGGTGGCCGTGGGTGTGGGCGGTGGCGACGGCGGCCAGGGTGGTGTGCGCCTCGGGGTGGTTGGGGGTGAGGGTGGCGGTTGCGGTGGCGTCGGGGTGGGTGGTGCGGGTGAGGGTGGTGAGGGTGGCGTCGGGGCCGAGTTCGAGGTAGGTGGTGACGCCGTTGTCGTGGAGGGTGGTGAGGGCGTCGTGGAAGCGGACGGCTTCGCGCAACTGGCGTGTCCAGTAGGAGGGTTCGGTGAGCTCCTGGGCCAATTCGCCGGTCAGGGTGGAGATGATCGGACGTGTGGGCTCGTGGTAGGTCAACGACTCGGCGACGGTGTGGAATTCGTCGAGGATGGGGTCCATGTGGTGGGAGTGGAAGGCGTGGCGGGTGTTGAGGATCTTGGCCTTGCGGCCCTGTTCCTTCCACTGCGTGGCGAGTGCGTGCACGGCGTCGACGTCTCCGGCGATCACTACCGCGTCGGCGGAGTTGATGGCGGCGATGGTGAGGGCGTCGGTGAGGTGGGGGAGGACGTCGGCCTCGACGCCCTGGAGGGTGGCCATCGCGCCTTCGCCGGTGCTGTGCATGAGGCGGGCGCGGGCGTTGACGAGCTTCGCGGCGTCGGCGAGGGAGAGCACGCCGGCGCAGTGGGCGGCGGTGATCTCGCCGATCGAGTGCCCGGCGAGGTAGTCGGGGGTGAGTTCGTGGTGCTCCAGCAGGCGGAACAGGGCCGTCTCCAGGGCGAACAGGGCGGGCTGGGTGTGGAGTGTGGTGTCGAGCAGCCCGTCGGGGTTGGTGGCGATGATGTCGCGCAGCTGCGGGTCGAAGTGGCTGAGTGCCTCGTCGTAGGCGGCGGCGAAGACGGGGAAGGTGGTGTACAACTCCTCGCCCATGCCGACCCGCTGGGATCCCTGGCCGGTGAAGAGGTAGGCGAGCTTACCGGGGTGGCCTGCCCGGCCGGTCACGATGCCGGTGTGCGTGGCGCCGTCGGCGAAGGCGCGTAGGGCCTCGGCGCGGTCGCCCGGTAGGACCACGGCTCGGTGTTCGAACAGCGACCGTGCGGTGGTCAGCGAGTGCGCGACGTCGGCCTCGCTCGCGTCCGGGTGCTCGGTGAGCCAGTCGAGCAGCTGCCGGGCCTGGTCGCGCAGCGCGGGCTCCGACTTCGCCGACAGCGGCCACACCGCCGGGAGTTCGGGTGTCGGCGCAGGAGAGTCGGCAACCTCCTCGGTGGGCGGCTGCTCAAGAACGACGTGGGCGTTGGTGCCGCTGATGCCGAAGGACGACACGGCGGCCCGGCGCGGACGTCCGTCCGCCGCCTCCCACGGCTGTGCCTCCGTGAGGAGCGTGACCGCGCCGGCGGTCCAGTCGACGTGGGTCGACGGCTCGCTCACGTGCAGGGTCTTCGGCAGCTCGCGGTGCTGCATCGCCATGACCATCTTGATGATGCCGCCGACGCCGGCCGCGGCCTGGGTGTGGCCGATGTTGGACTTCAACGAGCCGAGCAGCAGCGGTCGTTCGGACGGACGGTCCTGCCCGTAGGTGGCGAGCAGGGCCTGCGCCTCGATCGGGTCGCCGAGCGACGTCCCCGTACCGTGTGCCTCCACCACGTCCACGTCGGCCGTCGTCAGTCCGGCGTTGGCGAGCGCGGCGCGGATGACGCGTTGCTGGGAGGGGCCGTTGGGGGCGGTGAGGCCGTTGCTGGCGCCGTCCTGGTTGATCGCCGAGCCGCGGACGACGGCGAGTACCTGGTGGCCGTTGCGGCGGGCGTCCGAGAGGCGTTCGACGAGGAGCAGGCCGACGCCTTCGCTCCAGCCGGTGCCGTCGGCGTCGGCGGAGAAGGCCTTGCAGCGTCCGTCGGGGGCGAGGCCGCGTTGGCGGCTGAACTCGATGAACGTCGTCGGGGTGGCCATCACCGTCGCGCCGCCGGCGAGCGCGAGGTCGCACTCGCCGTTGCGCAGTGCCTGCGCGGCGAGGTGCAGGGCGACGAGCGAGGATGAGCAGGCCGTGTCGACGGTGACGGCCGGGCCCTCGAAGCCGAAGGTGTACGACACCCGACCCGAGGCGATGCTCGGCGCGCTGCCGTTGCTCAGGTAGCCCTCGAAGTCGCGCGGGGCGTGCTGGAGCCGGGACGCGTAGTCGCTGTACATGATGCCGGTGAACACGCCGGTCTGACTGCCGCGCAGGGCGGCCGGGTCGATGCCGGCCCGCTCGAAGGTCTCCCACGCGGTCTCCAGCAGCAGGCGCTGCTGCGGGTCGGTGGCGAGCGCCTCGCGCGGCGAGATTCCGAAGAACTCGGCGTCGAACTCGGCCGCCTCGTGCAGGAAGCCGCCGGTGTGGGTGTAGCTGGTGCCGGCGTGCTCGGGGTCCGGGTCGAACAGGTCCTCCGACCAGCCGCGGTCGACCGGGAACTCCCCGATGGCGTCGACGCCGTCGGCGACCAGCCGCCACAGGTCCTCGGGCGAGCGCACCCCGCCGGGGTAGCGGCAGGCGAGGCCGACGATGGCGATCGGCTCGTCGACGGAGCCCGGGGGGACGGTGGCGGGGCGGGTGGCTGAGGCCTGCGCCGCGCCCTCCAGCTCGGCCGCGAGGGCAGCCGGGGAGGGGTGGTCGAACACCAGGGTGGTGGGCAGTCGGCGGCCGGTGGCGGTGCCGAGGCGGTTGCGCAGCTCGACGGCGGTGAGCGAGTCGAAGCCGAGCTCGTTGAACGGCCGGTCGGCGGCGATGGCGGAGGCATCGCGGTGGCCGAGCACGTCCGCCGCCGTGGTGAGGACCAGCTCCAGCATGGACACCGCGGGCATGGCGCCGCCCGCGCCGGCCCGACGACGCGGCGCGCGGAACAGGCCGCTGAGCAGGGCAGGGAGCTTCCCCTGGTCGGCCTGGTCGCGCAGCGACACCGTGTTCAGGGCGGCGGCCGTGGTGAGCGTGGCGCCCAGGCGGGCGTCCAGGGCGGCGAGGCCCTGGTCGACGGGCATCGGCGCCAGGCCGGCGCGGGCCAGCCGGGCCCGGTCGCGGTCGGCGAGCTGCCCGGCCATGCCGGTCTCGGTGTCCCAGAGGCCCCAGGCGAACGACGCGGCGGGCAGTCCCTGATCCGACCGCTGCTCGGCGAGGGCGTCGAGGAAGGCGTTCGCGGCGGCGTAGGCGGCCTGGCCGGCGCTGCCGAGCACACCGGCGACCGAGGAGAAGAGGACGAAGTGGGTCAGGTCGCCGGTGAGTTCGTGCAGCAGCCAGGACGCGTCCACCTTCGGGCGCAGGACGGTGGCCAGCCGCTCCGGGGTCAGCGAGGCGATGACGCCGTCGTCCAGGACGGCGGCCGCGTGCAGTACGGCGCGCACCGGGTGCTCGGCCAGTAGCGCGGTCACGGCCGCGCGGTCGGTCACGTCGCACGCGGCGAGCGTGACCCGGGCGCCGAGTTCGGTCAGCTCGGCGGCCAGCGCGGGGGCGCCGGGCGCGTCGGCACCGCGGCGGCCGACCAGCAGCAGGCTCCGTACGCCGTGCCGGGTGACCAGGTGCCGGGCCACCTTGCGGCCGATCGCGCCGGTGGCGCCGGTGAGCAGCACCGTGCCGTCCGGGTCGAAGGCGGGCACCTCGGCGACGGCCTCGGCCGGCGCCAGACGGCTGGCGCGGACCTCGCCGTCGCGGAGCACCAGCTCGGGCTCGCCGGAGCGCAGGGCGGCGGGGAGGGCGAGGAGCGACGCCTCGGTGCCGTCGGTGTCCACGAGCACGTAGCGGCCCGGGCGTTCGGCCCGCGCGGCGCGGACGAATCCCCAGAGCGCGGCGTGTGCCGGGTTGCGGGGGCCGCCGCCGACCGCGCCGCGGGTGACGAGCGCCAGCGGGGCCTCGTCGTCCGCGTCGGAGCCGTCCTGAAGGAGGGCCAGCAGCCAGGTGACGGCGGCGTGGGTGGCGGCCACCGGGTCGGTGGCGTCCGTGGCCGGCGCCTCCACGATCCGGTGCTCCGCCGCGTCGGAGGGCGCGTTCCCGGCGGCCGGCAGCGGGACCCACTGCACCTCGTACAGCGGCAGCCGGTCGCCGGTGAGCTGCTCGGGGCGGACCGTTCGCAGGAGCAGCGTGCCGGCCTCCAGCAGCGGGGAGCCGTCGCCGTCGGCGACCGTCACGGTCACCGCGTCCCCGCCGTGCTCGGTCAGCCGCACCCGCAGAGCGGTCACCGGGCCGGCTACCGGCGTGCACCGCCGGACTCCCGACCAGCTGAACGGCAGGCGTACGGTGCCGGGTTCGGCGCCCAGCGCCAGCGTTCGCAGGGCAGCGTCCAGCAGCGCGGGGTGCGGGCGGAACAGGGCGGCCTCGCCCCACTGATCCTCCGGCAACTGTACGTCGAGCCAGGTGTCGGCACCGTTGCGCCAGGCGGCGGTGAGCCCTTGGAACGCGGGCCCGTAGTCCAGTCCGGCGTCCGCCGCCCGCGACGCCAGCTCTGCGACGTCCACGGCGGAGCCGGCGGGCCTCCAGCTGAACGGTGTCGGGGCCGGCTCGGTGCCGTCCGCCTCGGCGAGTTGCCCGACCGCGTGCCGGAGCCACTCGGTGCTCTCCCCGGCGTCCGGACGGGAGTGCACCGCCACGGTCCTGCGGCCGGTGCCGTCGGGGGCGCCCACGGTCACCTGGAGCCGCACGGCGGAGTCCTCGGGCAGGACCAGCGGGGCCTCGATGGTCAGCTCGTCCACGGTGTCGTACCCGAGCTGTTCGCCCGCGTGGAGCGCCAGCTCGGCGAACGCCGTCCCCGGTAGCAGGGCGGTGCCGAGTACGGCGTGGTCGGCCAGCCACGGGTGCGTCTTCAGTGCGACCAGACCGGTGAACACCACGCCGTCGCCCTCGGCCAGCTCCACGGCGGCGCTCAGCAGCCCGTGGGTCTGCGCGCCGAGCCCGGCGGCCGCGACATTCCCGCTGCGGCGGGCGGCGGACGGCTCCAGCCAGTAGGTCTGGTGTTGGAAGGGGTAGGTGGGGAGGTTGGTGTGGGTGCCGGTGGTGGGCCAGGTGGCGGGGTGGCCGTGGGTGTGGGCGGTGGCGACGGCGGCCAGGGCGGTGTGCGCCTCGGGGTGGTTCGGCATGAGGGTCGCTGCGGTGGCCGCGTCGGGGTGGGTGGTGCGGGTGAGGGTGGTGAGGGTGGCGTCGGGGCCGAGTTCGAGGTAGGTGGTGACGCCGTTGTCGTGGAGGGTGGTGAGGGCGTCGTGGAAGCGGACGGCTTCGCGCAACTGGCGTGTCCAGTAGGAGGGTTCGGTGAGTTCGTCGGTGATTTCTCCGGTGTGGGTGGAGACGATGGGGGTGGTGGGCTTGTGGTAGGTCAACGACTCGGCGACGGTGTGGAATTCGTCGAGGATGGGGTCCATGTGGTGGGAGTGGAAGGCGTGGTGGGTGTTGAGGATCTTGGCCTTGCGGCCCTGTTCCTTCCACTGTGTGGCGAGGGCGTGGACGGCGTCGACGTCACCGGCCACGACTACCGCGTCGGCGGAGTTGACGGCGGCGATGGTGAGCCCGCCACCGAGGTGGGGGAGGACGTCGGCCTCGACGCCCTGGAGGGTGGCCATCGCGCCTTCGCCGGTGCTGTGCATGAGGTGGGCGCGGGCGTTGACGAGCTTCGCGGCGTCGGTGAGGGAGAGGACGCCGGCGCAGTGGGCGGCGGTGATCTCGCCGATCGAGTGTCCGGCGAGGTAGTCGGGGGTGAGGCCGTGGTGCTCCAGGAGGCGGAACAGGGCCGTCTCCAGGGCGAACAGGGCGGGTTGGGTGTGGAGTGTGGTGTCGAGCAGCCCGTCGGGGTTCGACGCGATGATCTGGCGCAGTTCGGGGTCGAAGTGGCTGAGTGCCTCGTCGTAGGCGGCGGCGAAGGCGGGGAAGGTGGTGTACAACTCCTCGCCCATGGCGACTCGCTGGGATCCCTGGCCGGTGAAGAGGTAGGCGAGCTTACCGGGGTGGGCTGCGTTGCCGGTGACGACAGCCGGGTGGCGCGTCCCCTCCGCCAGGGCGTGCAACGCCTCCGCCCGCTCGCCGGGCAGGACCACGGCCCGGTGCTCGAACAGCGACCGCCCGGTGGTCAGCTCGTGCGTGACGTCGGCCTCGCTCACGTCCGGGTGCTCGGTGAGCCAGTCGAGGAGCCGGCGGGCCTGGTCGCGCAGCGCGGGCTCCGACTTCGCCGACAGCGGCCACACCGCAGGGAGGCCGGACGCCTCGACGGTCGCGGTTTCGGCCGCGGGCGCCTCCTCCAGGATGATGTGCGCGTTGGTGCCGCTGATGCCGAAGGACGACACGCCGGCCCGGCGCGGACGTCCGTCCGCCGCCTCCCAGGGTCGCGCCTCGGTCAGCAGTTCGACCGCGCCCGCCGTCCAGTCGACGTGCGGGGAGGGCTCGTTGACGTGCAGGGTCTTCGGCAGCTCGGCGTGCTGCATCGCCATGACCATCTTGATGATCCCGGCGACGCCGGCCGCGGCCTGGGCGTGGCCGATGTTGGACTTCAACGAGCCGAGCCACAGCGGCCGTTCGGCCGGACGTTCCTGCCCGTAGGTGGCCAGCAGCGCCTGCGCCTCGATCGGGTCACCCAGCGACGTGCCCGTGCCGTGGGCCTCCACCACGTCGACATCGACCGTCGTCAGCCCGGAGTTGGCGAGCGCCTGGCGGATCATCCGCTGCTGCGAGGGGCCGTTGGGGGCGGTGAGGCCGTTGCTGGCGCCGTCCTGGTTGATCGCCGAACCGCGTACCACCGCGAGTACCTGGTGGCCGTTGCGGCGGGCGTCCGACAACCGCTCGACCAGCAGCAGGCCCACGCCCTCCGCCCAGCCGGCACCGTCGGCCTCCGCGGAGAAGGACTTGGAGCGGCCGTCGAGCGCAAGACCGCGCTGCCGGCTGAACTCGATGAACGGCGCCGGGGTGGCCATCACGGTCACGCCGCCGGCGAGTGCGAGGTCGCACTCGCCGTTGCGCAGCGCCTGGACGGCGAGGTGCAGGGCGACCAGCGAGGAGGAGCACGCGGTGTCGACGGTCACGGCCGGGCCCTCGAAGCCGAAGGTGTACGACACCCGGCCGGACGCCACGCTGCCCGCGCTGCCGTTGCCGAGGTACGCCTCGAAGCCCGCGGGGGCCTCGTCGCGCAGCCGCCACCGGTAGTCGTTGTACATGACGCCCGCGAACACGCCGGTCCGGCTGCCGCGCTGGGCGGCCGGGTCGATGCCGGCCCGCTCGAAGGCCTCCCACGCGGTCTCCAGCAGCAGGCGCTGCTGCGGGTCGGTGGCGAGCGCCTCGCGCGGCGACATCCCGAAGAACTCGGCGTCGAAGTCGGCCACGTCGTAGAGGAATCCGCCCTCCTTGGCGTAGGCCTTGCCCTCCTTGTCGGGGTCCGGGTCGTAGAGGTCGTCGAGGTCCCAGCCGCGGTTGGTGGGGAACGGCGCGACGGCGTCGACCCCGTCGGCGACCAGCCGCCACAGGTCCTCCGGCGAGCGCACCCCGCCGGGGAAGCGGCAGGCCATGCCGACGATCACGATCGGGTCCTGGTCGAGGCCCGTGCGGGTGTGCTGCACGGTGACCGCGGTGGCGCCGCCGGTGACCTCGTCCAGGAGGTGGCCGGTGACGGCGCTGAGCGTCGGGTAGTCGAAGACCAGCGTGCTGGGCAGCCGCAGCCCGGTCGCGCCGATCAGACGGTTGCGCAGCTCGACGGCGGTCAGCGAGTCGAAGCCCAGCTCCTTGAAGGCGCGTTCCGCGTCGATGCTCTGCGGGGTGGCGTGCCCGAGGACGGTTGCCACCTGGGTGCGGACCAGGTCGAGCACGGCCTCCGCGCGCTGGTCGGCAGGCAGGGCGGCCGTGCGCTGGGCCCAGGAGGCGCCGCCGGACGCCGCTGCCACGGCACGGCGGGCCGGCGTCCGCACCAGGGCCCGGAAGGCGGCCGGGAGCTCCGGGAGCGTGCGCAGGGCGGCGAGGTCGATCCGGGTCGGCACGGCGAGGGCGTGGGCTCCGGCGAGGGTGGCGTCCAGCAGAGCGAGGCCGCGCTCGGAGGGGAGCGGGACGATGCCGGTGCGCGCCATCCGGGCGCGGTCCGCGTCGGTCATCGTCGACGTCATGCCGCTGGCCTGCTCCCACAGGCCCCAGGCCAGCGAGACGGCCGGGCGGCCGAGTGCGCGGCGGTGGGCGGCGAGGGCGTCGAGGAAGACGTTGGCCGCCGCGTAGTTGGCCTGGCCGGCGCCGCCGATCACGCCGACGACGGACGAGAAGACGACGAACAGGTCGAGTTCGCCGGCGAGTCGGTGGAGGTTCCAGGCGCCGTCCAGCTTGGGCCGCAGCACCGCGTCGACCTGCCCGGGGGTCAGCCCCGGGACCGTGGCGTCGTCGAGGACGCCGGCCGTGTGGAAGACGGCGGTGAGCGGGTGCGAAGCCGGGACGGTGGCGAGCAGTTCGGCCAAGGCGGCCGGGTCGGTGATGTCGCAGGCGGCCAGGGTGGCCCCGGCGCCCAGTGCGGTCAGCTCCGCGCGCAGCTCGTCGGCCCCCGGGGCGGCCTGCCCGCTGCGGGAGACCAGCAGCAGACGGCGCGCGCCGTGCTCGGTCACCAGGTGGCGGGCGAGCAGCCGGCCCAGGGTGCCGGTCGCGCCGGTGATCAGGACCGTGCCGTCGGGGGCGAAAGCCTGGGCGGGCGACCCGGTGGCGGGCGGCGCGGTCGGCACCGCGCGGACGAGACGCGGTGCCCAGGCCCGGCCGTCACGCAGTGCGAGTTCGGGTTCCCGGCCGACGGCGAGGGCCGCGGCGACGGTCCGCAGGAGAGCGCTCGTGACCGTCGAGGTATCCTCCCCGGGCTCCTCCGTGTCGAGCAGCACGATCCGGCCCGGGTTCTCGGTCTGCGCGGTGCGCAGCAGGCCGCGCACGGGGGCGTGCACGAGGTCGAGCACGTCCTCGCCGTCCCGGACGGACACCGCCCGCCCGGTCACCACGACCAGGCGGCTTTCCGCGAAGCGCTCCTCCGCCAGCCAGCGCTGCACCGACCCGAGGGTTTCCCGCACGGCCGCGCGTGCAGCCGCCGGGACGTCGTCCTCGGCGGCGAGCGACGGCGGCAGGACGTGGATCAGCACCTCGGGGGCGGTGTCGCCCGCCAGGGCCTCCGAGAGGTGTGCCCAGCCGTCGAGCGGTTCGGTGTCCGTGGCGAGCAGGACGGGCTGCCACTCGACCGTGAAGAGGTCGTCCTGGCGGGCGCCGAGCGCGCCCGCCGCGATCGGGCGGAGCACCAGGGAGTCCACCGACGCCACCGGCGCGCCGGTGCCGTCCGCGACCGCCAGCGCGTAGGTGCCCGACGCGTCGGGCGTGAGGGCGATCCGAAGCTCTCGGGCGCCGGTCGCGTACAACCGGACGCCCGACCAGGCGAACGGCAGCGGGATCTCGCCGGACGGTGCCGTGAGGGCCGCCAGGGGTTCCAGCACCGCGGGGTGCAGGGCGGCGTCCAGGAGGGCCGGGTGGAGGCCGAAGCCGTCGACCTCGGTGTCCTCCGGCAGCGCGACCTCGGCGAACAACTCGTCGCCGCGCCGCCACAGCGCCCGCAGGCCCTGGAACACCGGCCCGTACTCGTAGCCGTGCACGGCCAGGCGCTCGTACGCCTCCGTGGTGCTCACCGCGGCCGCGCCGGACGGCGGCCAGGCGGCCAACTCGCGCGGCTGCGCGGTCGATTCGCCGAGCATGCCGCTGGCGTGACGGATCCACGGGCTCGCGTCGTCCGGCCGCGAGTGTACGGCGATCGTCCGGCGGCCCTGCTCGTCCGCGACGCGGACCTGCACCTGGAGCTGGACGGTGCCACTCTCGGGCACCACCAGCGGGGCCTCCAGCGTCAGGTCCTCCAGGACCGCAGCGCCCATGTGGTCGCCGGCCGCGACGGCCAGCTCGACGAACGCGGTGCCCGGCAGCAGCACGGTTCCCGCCACGGCGTGGTCGGTCAGCCACGGCTGGGCCTGCCGGGACAGCACGCCGGTGAACAGCGTCGTGTCGTCCTCCGCGGCGGTCACGACGGTCGCCAGCAGCGGGTGCTCGGTCGCGGTGAGGCCCAGGTGGGCGGGGTCGGTGACGGATCGCGGGGTCGGCAGCCAGTAGGTGTGGTGTTGGAAGGGGTAGGTGGGGAGGGTGGGGGTGTTGGCCGTGGCCGGGGTGGTTGTGGTGGGGGTGAGTCCGTGGGTGTGGG
>NZ_JBHVWC010000126.1:0-11457 GCF_042882445.1 Kitasatospora sp. NPDC058218
CACTCCCTCCCCGCCGCGGACGTGCGACGGGCCGGCCGGATCGCCCGGGCGGCCCCTTCGCACGCGTCTGCTAGTAGACCGGCTTGTGCGGCTCGACCTGGTTCACCCAGCCGAGCACGCCGCCGCCGAGGTGGACGGCGTTGGCGAAGCCGGCCGACTTCACCACGGCCAGCACCTCGGCCGAGCGGACGCCCGACTTGCAGTGCAGCACGATCTTCTTGTCCTGCGGCAGCGACTCCAGCGCGTTGCCCATCAGGAACTCGTTCTTCGGGATCAGCACCGCGCCGGGGATGTTGACGATCTCGTACTCGCCGGGCTCGCGGACGTCGATCAGGAAGATGTCCTCCTTGTCGTCCTGCCACTGCTTGAGCTGCTTCGAGGTGATCGTCGAACCGGCGGCGGCGGCCTGCGCCTCCTCCGACACGACGCCGCAGAAGGCCTCGTAGTCGATCAGCTCGGTGACCGTCGGGTTCTCGCCGCAGAGCGCGCAGTTCGGGTCCTTGCGGACCTTCACCTGGCGGTAGGTCATCTCCAGGGCGTCGTAGATCATCAGCCGGCCGACCAGCGGCTCGCCGACACCGGCCAGCAGCTTGATCGCCTCGGTGACCTGGATCGAGCCGATGGACGCGCAGAGCACGCCCAGCACGCCGCCCTCGGCGCAGGACGGGACCATGCCCGCCGGCGGGGCCTCCGGGTAGAGGCAGCGGTAGCACGGGCCGTGCTCGGCCCAGAACACGCTGGCCTGGCCGTCGAAGCGGTAGATCGAGCCCCACACGTAGGGCTTGCCGAGCAGCACCGCGGCGTCGTTCACCAGGTAGCGGGTGGCGAAGTTGTCGGTGCCGTCGACGATCAGGTCGTAGCCGGAGAAGATCTCCATCACGTTGTCGTTGTCGAGGCGCTCGTCGTGGAGGATCACGTCCACGTAGGGGTTGATCTCCTTGACCGACTCCCGTGCCGACTCGCCCTTGGAACGGCCGATGTCCGACTGGCCGTGGATGATCTGCCGCTGCAGGTTGGACTCGTCCACCACGTCGAACTCGACGATGCCGAGCGTGCCCACGCCGGCCGCGGCGAGGTACATCAGCGCGGGCGAGCCCAGGCCGCCGGCGCCGACACACAGCACCTTGGCGTTCTTCAGCCGCTTCTGCCCGGCCATGCCCACGTCGGGGATGATCAGGTGGCGGGAGTACCTGCGGACCTCGTCGACGGTGAGCTCGGCGGCCGGCTCGACCAGGGGTGGCAGCGACACGGGGACTCCGATGGTCGTCAGTTCAGGTGGCCAGGGCCAACCTCTTGTGGCTTCTGCTCTGCCACCGAGGTGGCTCTGCTACGCCAACAGTGTCATGCCGCCCCGCTATTCCGAGACAGCTCGTCCGACTGGCGAGACAGCCGACATCGGATGCTGGGACCGCCCGCCGGAGCCGTCCGGCGGGCGGTCGAGGGCGCCGCGGCCCGCCGCACCGGGGCCGTCGCGCACCCGGGCACGGCGGCCACGCGGGTCAGACCCGGCAGGCCGTCTCCAGCCAGACGTCGCCCAGCGACTCCTCCAGCGGCACCTGTGTCCGCCAGCCGAGACGGTCCCGGGCGGTCCGCACGTCCGCCTGACGCCACGGCACCGGCTCGCCCGCCGGGCCCCGCCCCTCGGCCGGCCGCGCCTCCGCGGACCGGTGGCCCGGGTGGTGCGGGGCCCCGTGCCGATCGCGCTCGCCGTGCCGGTCGAGGTGCTCGACCGGCCCGCCGGCCTGCGCGGGCAGCAGGACCGGCCGGTTCTCCTCCACGATCGCCCCCTCGAAGCCCGAGGCCCGGACCAGCAGCTGGGCCGCCTCGCGGGCCCGGACGGCGTGCCCGCTACCGATGTTGATCACCCCGGTGGCCGCCGACACCGCGGCCGCCCGGATCGCCCGGGCGACGTCCCGGACGTCCACGAAATCCCGGTACCCGGACAGGTCCGGCATCCGCACCTGCGACTCCTCGCGCTCCAGCGCCCGGCGCAGCCCCTCCGCGAGCCGGCCGAACAGCGAGGCGGTCGGCGCGCCCGGCCCCACCACGTCGAACACCCGGAGCACCGCCGCGTCCAGCCCGGAGGCCAGCACCAGCTCCGTCCCGGCGAGCTTGGACACCCCGTACGGGCCGACCGGGCGCGGCTCGGCGCCCTCCGACACCGGGACCCCGCCCGGCACCGGCCCGTACTCGGCCGCCGAGCCGACGTGCACCAGCCGGGCCGGCTCCCGGCTGCGCCGGATCGCCTCGCAGACCGTGGCGACGGCCAGCGTGTTCGCCCGGATCAGCGTCCGCGAGCTGCCGTAGGTGGCGCCCGCGCAGTTGATCACCACCTGGGGCGCGACCGCGTCCAGGAACCGGGCGAGCGCGCCCGGACTGCCGGTGGTCAGGTCGAAGCGGATGTCGGCCGAGTCACGCCGGCCGAGCACCGTCACCTGCAACTCCTGGTCCACGAGCAGACGATCGGTGACCCGACGGCCGATAAAGCCGTCGGCGCCCAGCAGCAGCACCCTCATCGGGGGTGTCCTTCCACGAAGCGAGGTCGGGGGTAGGTACGACCTGGCGGACAGATTGAATCCTCCCTCCGCCGAGGCGGAGGGATTCCCGGCTCACGCCGCCCGGTCGCTCGGCGAGCGACCGGGTCCCACGCGATCAACGCCGGCCGGGTTGGCACCGGCCCGGCCGAAACGACGGGGAGATCGAGCGACCGGATGGTCAGCGGTGGGCCTCGGCCCGGCCGAGCACCGGCCAGGCGTACGCCAGCAGCGCGAGCGCGACGGCGCCGCCGCCGAGCAGCCAGGCCGTCGGCGCGGACCGGCCCAGCACGAGCGGCGCCGCGACGGCGGCCGGCCCGGCGAGCGCGCCGAGCCCGGCGGCGCCGGTCCGGCCGGACCGGGCCAGCAGCGCGGGCAGCACCAGCAGCAGCCCCAGCACGCCCTGCGCCGCCCACTGGGCGGGCTCGGCCCGCTCGGCCACCAGGTGCAGCAGGCCGCCGCCGCGGTCCGGTCCGGGGCGGGGCGCCACGGCGGTCAGCACCGCGAGGGCGGCGAAGGTCAGGACCGCCAGGACGGCCAGGTGCAGGGCGACGGCCACCGGCAGGACCGGCCGCATCCGGGCCCGGAACTCGGCGAGGGTGCCCGCCACCCGCAGATGGCCGCGGGCGATGTGCCGGAACCACCGCGCCGCCCACTCGGCCGACCCGGCCGACAGCGCCGCGGCCAGCACCAGCGCGGCCGTCACCCGGCCGTCACCGGCGCCACCGAGGGCCCCGGATCCGGCCCCGGCCAGCGGGAGCAGCAGCAGGGCGGCCACCCCGCACCCGTGGCCGAACACGGCCGGTCGGCGCCACCCGGCGCGGGGCACGGCGCCCGGCCGGTCCCCGGCGGACGGCCCGAGCTCCGACTCCGGCTCCGGCCCGGCCCCGGCCCGGTCCGCGGACGCCCGGAGCGACCGCCCGGCCGCGGCGGTCCGCTCGGGGGCGGACAGCGCCGGCAGCAGCACGAGCGGGACGGCGGCCGGCAGCAGCACCGGCCACCGGCCGGCCGACCCGACGACCGCCGCGACCGGCGGCACCGCCAGGGCCGCCGCCCGGAGCGCCGCACCGCACCGCCCCGACCGGTGCCCGCCCGACCCGTCCGCCGACGCCGGGGGCGGACGGCGCGGGACCCGGGCGTACAGCTCCTCGGCGAGCGAGAACAGATCGGCGTGCCGGCAGCGCGCGGCCGTCTCCTGCCCGCACCCGGCCTCCTCCAGCCCGGCGGCGATCTCCAGCGGATCGACGGCCCGCTCGCAGAGCTCCCGGTGCTCCGCCATCACCTCCCGGACCGGGTCGCCGCAGACCCCGGCCGGGCCGGCGGCCGGAACGCTCCCGGTGACCGCTGCGCCCCCGGTGGCCGCCGCGCTCCCGGCGACCGGCCCGCCGCCGGCCATCAGACCGCCTCCGCGAGGGCGCCGGACCGCTCGGACGCCGCGTCCTCGTCCCCACCGGCCGGCCGCTCCTCGGCGCTCCCGCCGCTGCGGCGGTCGGCCAGCCAGTACTCGGCGGGCCGGGCGAACGGGCGCGGCTGCTCGCCGGCCGTGCCGCCGGCCCCGGCGGCCGGGAAGGCCGGCCACTGGGAGACCAGCTCCAGGTAGATCTCCCGGAACGCGCCGGTCACCGGTTCCACGGCGAAGCGTTCCTGCGCCCGTAGCCGGCCGGCCAGCCCGAGCCGGGCCCGCCGCTCCGCGTCGCGCAGCAGTGCCAGGCAGGCACCCGCCAGCGCCTGCGGGTCGCGCGGCGGGACGAGCAGCCCGGTCGGCCCCACCACCTCCCGGGCCACCCCGACGTCTGTCGAGACCACCGCCCGGCCGCTCAGCATCGCGTCGGCCAGCAGCCGGGGGCTGCGCTGCGAGAGCGCCGAGAAGACGATCACCGTGCCGCTCTCCCAGGCCTCCGCCACCGAGCCCGGCCGACCGGCGAACTCCACCGACCCGGCCACCCCCAGCCGGTCGGCCACCGCCTCGCAGTGCGCCCGGTAGCCCGGGACGGCCTCCTCGCCGTGGATCACCAGCCGGGCCGCCGGCAGCCCGGACCGGACCCGGGCGAAGGCGTGCAGCATCAGCTCGGTGTCCCGGCCCGGCTCCAGCGCGCCCGCCCAGACCAGGGTCGGCGCGGCCGGCTCCGGCCCGGCCGCCGCCCGGGCCACCGCCGGGGTGCCCTCGTGGACCACCCTGGTCCGCGCCGGATCGGCGCCGCAGCGGCGTTGCCACTGCTGGTCGTGGGCGCTGCCGGGGGTCAGTATCGCGGCCTGCCGGTACGTCTCCTCGGTGAGCGCCCGGAAGAACGAGAGCAGCAGCGCGCGGACCGGCCACCGGTACGGCGCCTCGCGGTAGCCGAGGTACTGCTCGCGCAGGTGCAGGCCGTGCTCGGTGACCACGAACGGCACCCCGTGCAGCTGCTTGGCCGCGAGCGCCGGCAGCGCCGCCGGGCCGCCGCCCACCACGTGGCACAGGTCCGCCGCGCCGAGGCCGCCCGGCCCGGTGCCGTACCAGGGCGCGGAGAGCGGACGCAGGCACTGCTCCAGCAGGTCCGCCGCGACCAGTACGTCGCGGACCAGCGGCTGCCCGGCCGAGGTGTCCGCCCCGGGCGAGCGCCAGACGCGCTCCAGCGTCCCCCTGGCGGACGCGGAGGCCAGGAACGCGGGCAGCGCACCGTCCTCGCGGGCGAGCGCCGCCAGCCGGTACAGCCCGGCCCCGAACGAGGCCCGCTCGCCCGGCATCACCAGCGCCCGGACCAGGCCCTCGTACGCCCGGGCGTACTGCCGTCCGCGCAGCGCGCCGGGCGGCCGGCCGGCCGGGCGGCACCCCCACAGCGCCAGTTCGTGCACCCCGAGCCAGCGGCCCCGCGGGCTCTCGGCGACGCCGGAACCTGCCGCGCCGGCCAGCACATACAGCTCGAAGTCGTGCTCGACCAGGCCGTCCACCAGCCGGGCGCACCAGCCGCCGACGCCACGCCGCGGGTGCGGACGGGCACCCTCGGTGATCAGTGCAACGCGCACGGGAGACCTCCAGAGCAGAGCGGATCGACGGATGGCTGGAGCGGCTTGGTCGGCACCCGGGTGCCCCCGCGGCGCGGGAACGGGCCCGGGGCGGAGGAGTCCGGTCGGCCGGCGGCACCGCGGCCCGGACCGGCGGTCGCACCGACCGCCGACCCCCTGCTCGCGGCTGCCCTCCGGCTTCTCCGGTTCCCCGGCGGCCGCCACTCCCCCACACCTGTTCGGTCCGACAGCAGAAAGGTAGGACCGGGCTCCGGCAATCCATCGGTCACATGCCTGGTTGCCACCTGAACGAGTGAACCGGCGTGACCTCTCCCCGGAGCGGGGCGTTACCGCCCGCTCGCGTCCGCGCCCCGCCCGGAGCCGTTCGGGCCCCGCTCGGGCCCCTCTCGAAGCCGCTCACGTCCACCCGGAGCCGCTCAGCCCCGCGCCAGCAGCTCCCGCACCGCCCGGGCCACCTGCTCCGGGTGCTCCATCATCGCCACGTGCCCGGAGTCCGGCAGCACCAGCAGCCGGGCGTCCCCGAACGCCGTGCAGGCCCGCCGCGCCGAGCGGTACGAGACCAGCTTGTCGCGCAGCCCGTACACCAGCAGCGTGGGCGCCTTCACCTGCTCCGCCTGCCGCCAGAGCGCCTGATCGCCCCGCTCGGTGTACGCCGAGACGATCCCGCGCGCCGAGCCGGCGAGCGCGTCCAGCGCGTGCGGCACCCCGATCCGCCGCCGGTACTCGGCCACCGCCTCCGCCCGGGCGTCCGGCGACAGGCCCTGCGGGTCGCCGTAGACCAGCCGCAACAGCCCCTCGGTGGCGTCCTCCGGGCTGCGGCCGTTCGACGGCAGCCGGCGCAGCAGGGCGGGCAGACCGGGCACCGCGAGCAGCCCGGTCGACCAGGCGGTGCGCTGCGGCGGCAGCTCCGGCAGCGCGGGCGAGATCAGCGTGAGGCTGCGCACCAGGTCGGGGCGGAGCGCGGCGAGCCGGACGGAGACGGCGCCGCCGAGCGAGTTGCCGAACAGGTGCACCGGGCCGCGGCCGGTCGCCTCCAGGTAGCCGATCACCGCGCGCACGTGCCCGGAGAGGGAGAGGTCCCCGTCGGCGGGCGGGGCCGAGTGCCCGAAGCCGGGCAGGTCCACGGCCTCGGCGTCGACCAGGCCGGCCAGCTGGTCCATCAGCGCCGTCCAGTTGGCCGCCGAGCCGCCGAGCCCGTGCACGAACAGCCCCGGCTCGCGGCCCCCGGCCGGCCCGCCGTCGGGCCGGTGCACCGCCAGTGCGGCACCGGGGACCTCGACCGTACGGAACCCTGCGGCTTCCCCTGTCACCGGACGTATCTGCTGCTCAGCGCTGCTCATGGTGGACGATGGTAGTGAGCCACCGGTGCGCCGGGGCGGTACCGGCTCTCGTCACACCACTGCCGTCGCCGGTGGTCAGCGCCGTATTGTGGGCTCCTGACAAGGGGGCTCGGTGCTTTTCTCACGCTCGCCAGGCGCGAACGCGGTTACCGAAAAGTAGAATCGGTCATCTTGCCAGCCCCGAACAACCCGTGAAGTGAGGAGCGCCGTGACGGCCATCCAGGAGGCGCAGGAGCGCCCGCGCGGTGCCCGCCTGCCGCGAAGCGCCCGCCGTGAACAACTGCTCGGTGCCGCCCAGGAGGTGTTTGTCGCGCAGGGCTACCACGCGGCCGCCATGGACGACATCGCCGACCGCGCCGGGGTCAGCAAGCCGGTGCTGTACCAGCACTTCCCCGGGAAGCTGGAGCTCTACCTGGCGCTGCTGGACAAGCACTGCGACGCCCTGGTCGAGTCGACCCGCGAGGCGCTCGCCGCGACCACCGACAACAAGCATCGGGTGGCCGCGACGATGGAGGCGTACTTCAACTACGTCTCCAGCGAGTCCGGTGCCTTCCGGCTGGTCTTCGAGTCGGACCTGACCAACGAGCCGGCCGTGCGCGAGCGCGTGGAGCGGGCCTCGGACGCCAGCGCGACCCTGGTCAGCAAGGTCATCCAGGAGGACACCGACCTCCCCGAGGCGGAGTCCAAGCTGCTCGCCGCCGGCGTCTGCGGCCTGGCCCAGATCACCGCCCGCTACTGGCTGTCCCAGGGCCTGGAGATCCCCCGCGACGAAGCCGTCCGGCTGGTCGCCAGCCTGGCCTGGCGCGGTCTGAAGGGTTTCCCGATGCACCCCGTCGCCGAGTCCGGCGAGGCGCAGGCCGCCGACCAGTGATCCGCCGACCTTCGCCTCGGCACTGATCCGGTGCTCTAAGGTGAAGCCGTACGGCGCGATCACCGCGAACGCTTGTCCCAGGCGGTCCGGTGCCCGCGCGTGGCTGGCTGCAACCCCGGAGGGACGGAAGTCGTGGAGGTCAAGATCGGCGTGCAGAACGCGCCGCGCGAGATCGTGATCGAGAGCTCGCAGACTGCCGATGAGGTCGAGAGCGCGATCGCCAAGGCGCTGGAGGGCACCACGAAGCTCTTCTCGCTGACCGACGAGCACGGCCGCCGCGTCATCGTCCCGGCCGAGCGCCTGGCGTACGTGGAGATCGGCGAGCAGGCCGCCCGCAAGGTCGGGTTCGGCACGCTCTGAGCTGCTTCGCGGTGCCCCGTTCCCTCCCCGGGGGAACGGGGCACCGCTGCGTGTACGGCCGGGTGGACCGGGGTACGGCGACAGGTGTGCGGCCGTCCGGAGGCCGCCGCCCGCGTACCGGGGAGGCACCCTTGCTGGTCGAGTCGATCGCCTTCGCCCTCGTCGGCCTGATCGTCGGCGCCGCCGCGCTACTGGCCCTGCCGGCGTACTTCCCGGCCGGCCGGGGGCTGACGCTCGGAACGGCCCTGGTGTCGGCCCTGCTCAGCGGGGTGATCACGCACTTCGCACTGGACGGCCGGTTCCCGGCGGCCAGCATCGGCATCGCGGCGGTCGCCTCGGCCCTGCTCACCTCGGTCCTGGCCCGGCCGGACCTCGCGGCCGGGCGCCAGCCCGCCCACCGGCACCGCCCGCACCGGGCGGGCGCGCACCGCCGGCAGCGGCACGCCTGAGCCGCGCCGCCCGGCGGCGCCCGTCAGGAGGCGAGCCCCAGCGCGGCCATCCGCTTGGTGTGCGCCTCGGTGATCCGGTTGAACATCTTGCCGACCTCGACCAGGTCGAAGCCCTGCACCTGCACGCCGCCGACCAGCAGGTTGGAGAGCGCGTCCCGCTCGGCGACCACCCGCTGGGCCTGGCTCAGCGCCTCGCCCATCAGCCGCCGGCCCCAGAGCGCCAGCCGGCCGCCCGAACGCGGGTCGGCCTCGATGGCCTGCCGCACCTTGTCGACGGCGAACTGCGCGTGCCCGGTGTCCGACATCACGCCGAGGACCAGGTCGCGGGTGTCGTCGTCCAGCCGGACGGCCACCTCGCGGTAGAAGTCGGTCGCGATCGCGTCGCCGACGTAGGCCTTGACCAGACCCTCCAGCCAGTCCGAGGGCGCGGTCATCCGGTGGAACAGCTCCAGCGGCTCGACGAAGGGCTGCATCGCCTCCTGCGGGTCCGCGCCCACCTCGGCGAGCCGGTCGTGCAGCCGCTGGTAGTGCTGGAACTCCGCGGAGGCCATCCGGGCCAGCGCGGCCTTGTCGGCGAGGCCCGGCGCGAGCTTGGCGTCCTCGGCGAGCCGCTCGAAGGCGCTCAGCTCGCCGTACGCGAGGGCGCCGAGCAGGTCCAGCACGGCCGCCCGGTAGCCCGGATCGGCCGAGCAGCTCGCCCAGTCGCCGATCGAGCCGGCCGCGTCGTCCTGCGTCTCACCATGGGTCTCCATGACCTGCCACCTTAGTCCGGCGCGGCCTCCCGCACACGCACGCCGCCGGTCGGACGCCGCTCCCCCGGCAGCGTGCGGGCGGGCCGCCCGGGAGCCCCCGTGCCGGGCCCGCGCGAGCGATGTCAGACGCGTCACGTGTTCGAGTCGTCGCGTGACTGTATGGTGGTAGCGAGGTCCGTAGTGCTCGCACGGTGTCACCGCCGTCTCGGTGCGCCGGGCAAGCCCGCTCCGTAGCGGCACCGTCCGACTGGACGTGTCCGCACCGGGAGCCGGGTACTCACGTACGCGGATGCCCGGTCGGAGAGCCGATCGGCTCCGACCATGGCTTGGACTTCAAGCCTTGGCACCGCATCAGTGGCCGAGCGAGGGCCGCCGCGGACCGCGCCGCCCGGCGCATGGTCCCGCGCAGGTCCCTCACGGGAATCATCCCCGACGCCGCCGGAGACGCGCCCCTTGACCGGGCCGCGCGCACCGGCCGGCCGCAGGGACCGGCGCGGTTGTGCGTCCGCGCAGCTGTTTTCAGGGCCCCCGGCCCGTACGCAGCCGCGCGGCTGCCCGCCGCTCTCTCGCTCTCGGCCCCTCCACACGGAAGAGGCAGCACCCTGTCCACCACCGCTGAACCCATCAAGACCACTTTCCGGGACCTGGGGATCCTCCCGGAGACCGCCGAGGCCCTGGAGGCCGTCGGCATCATCCACCCCTTCCCCATCCAGGAGATGACCCTCCCGGTCGCGCTGACCGGCCACGACGTCATCGGCCAGGCCAAGACCGGCACCGGCAAGACCCTCGGTTTCGGCCTCCCGCTGATCGAGCGCGTCGTCGTCCGGGCCGACATCGACGCCGGCCGGGCCACCGAGGACCAGCTCTCCGACGGCCCGCAGGCACTGATCGTCGTCCCGACCCGCGAGCTGTGCACCCAGGTCACCAACGACCTGCAGACGGCCGGCAAGGTCCGCGACGTCCGCGTGCTCGCGATCTACGGCGGCCGCGCCTACGAGCCGCAGGTCGAGGCGCTCAAGAAGGGCGTCGACATCATCGTCGGCACCCCGGGCCGCCTGCTCGACCTCGCGGGGCAGCGCAAGCTGGACCTGTCGAAGGTCCGCGCGCTGGTCCTCGACGAGGCCGACGAGATGCTCGACCTGGGCTTCCTGCCCGACGTCGAGAAGATCATCACCATGCTGCCGGCCAAGCGGCAGACCCTGCTGTTCTCGGCGACCATGCCGGGCCAGGTCATCAGCCTCGCCCGCCGGTACATGAGCCAGCCGACCCACATCCGCGCCGCCGCGCCGGACGACACCGGCCACACCGTGGCCAACACCACCCAGCACATCTTCCGGGCGCACTCGCTCGACAAGGTGGAGATGGTCTCGCGCATCCTGCAGGCCGACGGCCGCGGCCTGGCGATGATCTTCTGCCGGACCAAGCGCACCGCCGCCGACGTCTCCGACCAGCTCACCCAGCGCGGCTTCGCGGCCGGCGCGGTGCACGGCGACCTCGGCCAGGGCGCCCGCGAGCAGGCGCTGCGGGCCTTCCGCAGCGGCAAGGTCGACGTGCTGGTCTGCACCGACGTCGCGGCCCGCGGCATCGATGTCGAGGGCGTCACCCACGTCATCAACTACCAGTGCCCCGAGGACGAGAAGACCTACCTGCACCGGATCGGCCGCACCGGCCGCGCCGGCGCCTCCGGCACCGCCGTCACGCTGGTCGACTGGGACGACATCCCGCGCTGGCAGCTGATCAACAAGGCGCTGGACCTCAAGTTCAACGAGCCGGAGGAGACCTACTCCACCTCGCCGCACCTGTACGAGCTGCTGAAGATCGCCAAGGGCACCACCGGTGTGCTGCCGCGTTCGGAGCGGACCCGGGCCGGGCTCGGCGCGGAGGAGGTCGAGGACCTCGGCGAGACCGGCGGCCGCGGTGCGCGCTCCGCCCCCGGTCGCGCCCCCCGGGGCGGACGGACCGGCGCCGGCCGCGCCGCCGCGCCCGCCGCCGAGGCGGTCGAGGAGAAGCCGGCCCGCCGCACCCGTGAGCGCCGCCGCACCCGCGGTGGTTCCACGGTCGCGGCCGACGCCGTGCTCGACGCGCCCGCCGAGGCCGTCGCCGCGGTCGACGCCCCGGCGGCTCCGGCCGTCGAGGGCGCCGAGGGCG
>NZ_JBHVWC010000127.1:0-10697 GCF_042882445.1 Kitasatospora sp. NPDC058218
AGGGTGGTGAGTTCGTGGTGGAGTTCGGTGGCGCCGGGGGCGTCGGGTCCGCGGCGGCTGACGAGGAGGAGTCGTTTGACGCCGTGGGTGGTGACAAGGTGGCGGGCGAGGAGTTTGCCGAGTTCCCCGGTCGCGCCGGTCACGAGGACGTAGTCGTCCGGCGTGAACCCGGGTCGCTCCTCCGACAGGGTGTCGTTCGCGACCGGCTTGCGCGGGGCGAGCCGCGGCGCCAGGGCCGCGCCCGCCCGCAGGGCGAGTTGCGGCTCCTCCGAGACCAGCGCGGTCGGCAGCGCGGCCGCCGAAGCCGGGTCGTCGTCCACGTCCAGCAGCGCGAAGCGGTCCGGAGCCTCGATCTGGGCGGAACGGACCAGACCCCACACCGTCGCCGCGGCGGGATCGGACACGTCCGGGCCGGCCGCACCGTGCGTCACCAGGGTCAGCCGCGCGTCGGCCCGCCCGGCGTCGGCCAGCCAGGCCTGGACGAACGCCAGCGCGCGCTCGGCCGCCGCATGCGGCTCGGCGCCGGCGGCCGGGAAGTCCACGACCGCGTCACCGGCCGGCAGGGCCGCCAGCCGCTCCGGGTCGGTGGCGTACACCGGTGCGGAGGCGTCCGCCTCCGGCAGGGCGACGGCCGTCCAGTCGATCTCGTACAGCGGGATCCGCGGGCCGGCCGCCGGCGCCAACTGCTCCGGCGACACCGGCCGGACGCTCAGCCGGCCGACGTGCGCGAGCGGCGCGCCCGAGGCGTCGGCGATCGCCACCTCGAACGCCTCGGGACCGCTGGGCGCCAACCGCACCCGGGCCGCCGACGCGCCGACCGCGAACACCGATACGTCCGCCCAGGCGAAGGGGAGCAGCGGACGCTCGCCGCCCTCCCCCTCGTCCACGGTGAACCCGAGCGCGTGCAGGGACGAGTCGAGCAGCGCGGGGTGGATGCCGAAACCGGAGACCTCGGTGTCCTTCTCCAACTCGACCTCCGCGTAGACGGCGTCGGCGGTGCGCCAGGCGGCGGTCAGGCCCTGGAACACCGGGCCGTAGCTGAGCCCCAGATCGGCCAGCCGCTCGTAGAAGCCGTCGACGTCGACCGCCTCGGCACCGGCCGGCGGCCAGGCGGAGAGGTCCACCGGGGACGCCGGCGCCTCGGCGAGCACGCCGTCGGCGTGCCGCGTCCACGGCACCTCCTCGCCGCGCGCACCGGCCGGCCGCGAGTGCACCCCGACCGGCCGGAGGCCGCTGTCGTCGGGTGCGCCCACGTGGACCTGCAGTTCGACGGCGCCGCTCTCCGGCAGCGCGACCGGCGCGGCGAGGGTCAGTTCCTCGATGCGACCGGCGCCGGCCAGCTCGGCGGCATGCAGCACGACGTCGACGAGCGCGGACCCGGGGAGCAGCGCTGTCCCGAGCACCGTGTGGTCCGCCAGCCAGGGGTGGGTGCGCAGCGAGATGCGGCCGGAGAACACCACGCCCTGGTCGGCGGCCAGCTCGACCTTCGAGCCGAGCAGTGCGTGCTCGACGGCGGCGGTACCGGGGGCGGTGGCCTCGGTGGGCTGGAGCCAGTAGCTCTGGTGTTGGAAGGGGTAGGTGGGGAGGTTGGTGTGGGTGCCGGTGGTGGGCCAGGTGGCGGGGTGGCCGTGGGTGTGGGCGGTGGCGACGGCGGCCAGGGCGGTGTGCGCCTCGGGGCGGTTCGGCACGAGGACCGCTGCTGTGGCCGCGTCGGGGTGGGTGGTGCGGGTGAGGGTGGTGAGGGTGGCGTCGGGGCCGAGTTCCACGTACGTGGTGACGCCGTTGTCGTGGAGGGTGGTGAGGGCGTCGTGGAAGCGGACGGATTCGCGCAACTGGCGTGTCCAGTAGGAGGGTTCGGTGAGTTCGTCGGTGATTTCGCCGGTGTGGGTGGAGACGATGGGGGTGGTGGGCTTGTGGTAGGTCAACGACTCGGCGATGGAGGTGAATTCGTCGAGGATCGGGTCCATGTGGTGGGAGTGGAAGGCGTGGCGGGTGTTGAGGATCTTGGCCTTGCGGCCCTGCTCCTTCCACTGCGTGGCGAGTGCGTGCACGGCGTCGACGTCTCCGGCCACGACCACCGCGTCGGCGGAGTTGATGGCGGCGATGGTGAGCCCGTCGCCGAGGTGCGGGAGGACGTCGGCCTCGACGCCCTGGAGGGTGGCCATCGCGCCTTCGCCGGTGCTGTGCATGAGGTGGGCGCGGGCGTTGACGAGCTTCGCGGCGTCGGCGAGCGACAGGACGCCGGCGCAGTGGGCGGCGGTGATCTCGCCGATCGAGTGTCCGGCGAGGTAGTCGGGGGTGAGTTCGTGGTGCTCCAGGAGGCGGAACAGGGCCGTCTCCAGGGCGAACAGGGCGGGCTGGGTGTGGAGTGTGGTGTCGAGCAGCCCGTCGGGGTTGGTGGCGATGATCTGGCGCAGTTCGGGGTCGAAGTGGCTGAGTGCCTCGTCGTAGGCGGCGGCGAAGGCGGGGAAGGTGGTGTACAACTCCTCGCCCATGGCGACCCGCTGGGATCCCTGGCCGGTGAAGAGGTAGGCGAGCTTGCCGGGGTGGCCGGCCCGGCCGGTCGCGATGCCGGTGTGTGTGGCGCCGTCGGCGAAGGCGCGTAGGGCCTCGGCGCGATCGCCCGGTAGGACCACGGCGCGGTGCTCGAACAGCGACCGGCCGGTGGTCAGCGAGTGCGCGACGTCGGCCTCGCTCACGTCCGGGTGCTCGGTGAGCCAGTCGAGCAGCTGCCGGGTCTGGTCGCGCAGCGCGGGCTCCGACTTCGCCGACAGCGGCCAGACGACGGGCAGTTCGGGCCCGTCCTGTTCGACCTCGGTGGACGCTCCGGCCGGCGGCTCCTCCAGGATGACGTGTGCGTTGGTCCCGCTCACGCCGAACGACGAGACGGCCGCCCGGCGGGGGTGGTCGGAGTCGTCCCACGGCCGCGCCTCGGTCAGCAGCTCGACCGCGCCTGCCGTCCAATCGACGTGCGGGGAAGGCTCGTTGACGTGCAGGGTCTTCGGCAGGACGCCGTGCTGCATCGCCATGACCATCTTGATGATCCCGGCGACGCCGGCCGCGGCCTGGGTGTGGCCCAGGTTGGACTTCAACGAGCCGAGCCAGAGCGGCCGTTCGGCATCGCGCTCGCGGCCGTAGGTGGCGAGCAGGGCCTGCGCCTCGATCGGGTCGCCCAGGGTGGTTCCCGTACCGTGGCCCTCGACGACGTCGACCTCCGCGCTGCTCAGTCCGGCGTTGGCGAGCGCGGCGCGGATGACGCGTTGCTGGGAGGGGCCGTTGGGGGCGGTGAGGCCGTTGCTGGCGCCGTCCTGGTTGATCGCCGAGCCGCGGACGACGGCGAGTACCTGGTGTCCGTTGCGGCGGGCGTCCGAGAGGCGTTCGACGAGGAGCAGGCCGACGCCTTCGCTCCAGCCGGTGCCGTCGGCGTCGGCGGAGAAGGCCTTGCAGCGTCCGTCGGGGGCGAGGCCGCGTTGGCGGCTGAACTCGATGAACGTCGTCGGGGTGGCCATCACCGTCGCGCCGCCGGCGAGCGCGAGGTCGCACTCGCCGTTGCGCAGTGCCTGCGCGGCGAGGTGCAGGGCGACGAGCGAGGATGAGCAGGCCGTGTCGACGGTGACGGCCGGGCCCTCGAAGCCGAAGGTGTACGACACCCGACCCGAGGCGATGCTCGGCGCGCTGCCCGTCCCGATGAACCCCTCGAAACCGCGCGGGGCGTGGTCGACCAGCCGGGCGCCGTAGTCGTTGTACATGATGCCGGTGAACACGCCGGTCTGACTGCCGCGCAGGGCTGCCGGGTCGAGACCGGCTCGCTCGAACACCTCCCACGCGGTCTCCAGCAGCAGGCGCTGCTGCGGGTCGGTGGCGAGCGCCTCGCGCGGCGAGATTCCGAAGAAGTCGGCGTCGAACAGGTCGGCGTCGTGCAGGAAGCCGCCCTCGGCCGTGTAGGAGGTGCCGAGGTGCTCGGGGTCGGGGTGGACCAGGTCCTCCGACCAGCCGCGGTCGAGGGGGAAGGGCGAGACGGCGTCGACGCCGTCGGCGACCAGCCGCCACAGGTCCTGGGGGGAGCGCACACCGCCCGGGTAGCGGCAGGCCATACCGACGATCACGATCGGCTCGTCGTCCGCCGCCACCGGGCGGGTGGCGACCGTACCGGCGCCCGCCGTGGCGGACGCGCCGAGCAGTTCGTCGCGCAGGTAGCCGGCCAGGGCGACCGGGGTCGGGTAGTCGAAGACGAGCGTCGCCGGGAGCCGCAGACCGCTCATTCCGGCGAGCCGGTTGCGGAAGTCGACGGCGGTCAGGGAGTCGAAGCCCAGGTCGGTGAACTGCCGGTCCACCGGAACGGACCCCGCGCCGTCGTGGCCGAGTACGGTCGCCACCGCGGAGCACACGGTCTCCAGCAGGAGGGCCTCGCGCTCGCCGTTCGGCAGCGCGGTGATCCGCTGGGCGAGGGAGCCGCTGTCGGAGGCCGGGGCCGCCGCGGCGCGGCGCAGACCCGAGCGGACCAGGCCGCGCAGGGCCACCGGCACCTCGTCGGCGTTGCGCAGCGCGGCGAGGTCGAGCCGCGCCGGGACGACGAGGGCGCGGTCGACGCCGAGTGCGTCGTCGAACAGGGCCAGGCCCTGCTCGACCGTCATCGGGGTGATGCCGCCCCGGCCGAGGCGGGCGCGGTCGCGGTCGGTGAGCTGCGCGGTCATGCCGTCGCCGGTGTCCCAGAAGCCCCAGGGCAGCGAGAGGGTGGGACGGCCGAGCGCCCGGCGGTGCGCGGCGAGGGCGTCGAGGAACGCGTTGGCGGCGGTGTAGTTGCCCTGCCCGGGGCTGCCGAGGGTGGCGGCGATCGACGAGAAGAACACCAACGCGGTTTCGGGGGAGGTGAGTTCCTGCAGGTGCCAGGACGCGTCCACCTTCGGGCGCAGGACGTCGGCCAGCCGCTCCGGGGTCAGCGAGGCGATCACCCCGTCGTCCAGCACACCCGCTACGTGCACGACCGCGGCGAGCGGCCGGTCCAGGGAGTCCAGCAGGGCGGCGAGCGCGGCGCGGTCCGCTGCGTCGCAGGCCGCGACGGTCACTTCGGCGCCGAGCGCGGTCAGTTCGGCCAGCAACCCACCTGCGCCCTCGGCGTCGGCGCCGCGCCGGCTGGTGAGCACCAGATCGCGCACGCCGTGTGAGGTGACCAGGTGCCGGGCCAGTTCGGCGCCGAGGGTGCCGGTGCCACCGGTGATCAACACGGTGCCGTCCGGGCCGAGCGCGAGGGGGACGGTCGGCGCGTCGTCGGCCGCCGGCAACACCCGGACGAGTCGAGGTACGAGCACGTCACCTGCACGGATCGCCAGTTGAGGCTCGCCGGTCGCGAGGGCGGCCGGGACGGCGGCCGCGGACGCCGGGTCCGCGTCCAGGTCGATCAGCACGAACCGGTCCGGGTTCTCCGTCTCGGCGCTGCGGACCAGGCCCCAGACGGTCGAGGACGCGGGGTCCTGGACGTCGTCGGTGGGCACGGCCCGGTGCGTGACCAGGGCGAGGCGCGACTGGGTGAACCGCTCGTCCGCCAGCCAGGCCTGGACGACGGCCAGCGTCCGCCCGGCCATCGCGTGGGCCGCGGCCACGGTGTCGGCGTCGGTGTCGGCGTCGGTGTCGGCGGTGGAAAGATCGATCAGCACCACCGGCGCCGGTTCCAGCGTGGCCAGGTCCTCCGGGCCGGTGATCGACACCGCGTCGACGACTGCCTCGGTCACGGCCTGCACGGGCACCCAGTCCACGCCGTACAGCGGGCGCGCGGCCGTCGGCGCGGCCGTCCGCGACATGGCGCGCAGCGTCAGCCCCTCGGCGGTCAGCACGGGCGCGCCCTCGGCGTCGACCAGCGTCAGCCGCACGGTGGTGGCGTCGACGGGCGTCAGCCGCACGCGGGCGGCGACCGCACCCCGCGCGTGCAGAACGACCCCGGTCCAGGCGAACGGCAGCCGCACCTGGTCGTCCTCGCTCTCCAGCACGCCGAGACCGAGCGAGTGCATCGCCGCGTCCAGCAGAGCCGGGTGCAGCCCGAACAGCTCGGCCGCCTCGAACTGTGCCTCCGGAAGCTCGACCTCCGCGTAGACGTCGTCGCCGTCCCGCCAGCCGGCCCGCAGGCCCTGGAACGCCTCCCCGTACCGGAAGCCCGCGTCGGCGAGTCGCTCGTACAGCCCGTCGGTGTCGACGGGTGCGGCCTTCTCCGGGGGCCAGGTGGTGCCGAGCGGCACCGCGTCCCGGGACGCCGGGCCCGGCGCGGTGAACGTGAGGGTGCCGGAAGCGTGCCGGACCCACTCGGTGTCCTCGCCGGCCGCGCGCGAGTGCACCCGTACGGTCCGCCGTCCGATGCCGTCCGGCGCACCGACGCTCAACTGCAGCCGTACGGAGCCCTGGTCGGGGAGTGCCAGCGGGGTCTCGATGGTCAGCTCGTCGACGGTGTCGTATCCGACCTGCCCGGCGGCGTGGAGCGCCAGCTCCACGAACGCCGCGCCCGGCAGCAGCGCCGTCCCGAGCACCTCGTGGTCGGCCAGCCACGGGTGGCTGCGCAGCGAGATTTGCCCGGTGAGCAGCAGTCCATCGTCCTCGGCCACCGTGATGGAGACCCCGAGCAGCGGGTGCTCGGCCCGGTCGAGGCCCAGCTCGGCGACCTTGGCGGCGCCGGTGGACGGCTGGAGCCAGTAGGTCTGGTGTTGGAAGGGGTAGGTGGGGAGGTTGGTGTGGGTGCCGGTGGTGGTGAAGCGGGCCGGGTGGCCGTGGGTGTGGGCGGTGGTGAGGGCGGTGAGGGTGGTGTGTGCTTCGGGGTGGTTGGGGGTGAGGGTGGCGGTTGCGGTGGCGTCGGGGTGGGTGGTGCGGGTGAGGGTGGTGAGGGTGGCGTCGGGGCCGAGTTCGAGGTAGGTGGTGACGCCGTTGTCGTGGAGGGTGGTGAGGGCGTCGTGGAAGCGGACGGCTTCGCGCAACTGGCGTGTCCAGTAGGAGGGTTCGGTGAGCTCCTGGGCCAATTCGCCGGTCAGTGTGGAGATGATCGGACGTGTGGGCTCGTGGTAGGTCAACGACTCGGCGACGGCGCGGAATTCGTCGAGGATCGGGTCCATGTGGTGGGAGTGGAAGGCGTGGTGGGTGTTGAGGATCTTGGCTTTGCGGCCCTGTTCCTTCCACTGCGTGGCGAGGGCGTGTACGGCGTTGACGTCTCCGGCGATCACTACCGCGTCGGCGGAGTTGATGGCGGCGATGGTGAGGGCGTCGGTGAGGTGGGGGAGGACGTCGGTCTCGATGCCCTGGAGGGTGGCCATGGCGCCTTGGTCGGTGCTGTGCATGAGGTGGGCGCGGGCGTTGACGAGCTTCGCGGCGTCGGTGAGGGAGAGGACGCCGGCGCAGTGGGCGGCGGTGATCTCGCCGATCGAGTGTCCGGCGAGGTAGTCGGGGGTGAGGCCGTGGTGCTCCAGGAGGCGGAAGAGGGCCGTCTCCAGGGCGAACAGGGCGGGTTGGGTGTGGAGTGTGGTGTCGAGCAGCCCGTCGGGGTTCGACGCGATGATCTGGCGCAGTTCGGGGTCGAAGTGGCTGAGTGCCTCGTCGTAGGCGGCGGCGAAGACGGGGAAGGTGGTGTACAACTCCTCGCCCATGCCGACTCGCTGGGATCCCTGGCCGGTGAACAGGTAGGCGAGCTTGCCGGGGTGGCCGGCCCGGCCGGTCACGATGCCGGTGTGCGTGGCGCCGTCGGCGAAGGCGCGTAGGGCCTCGGCGCGGTCGCCCGGTAGGACCACGGCTCGGTGTTCGAACAGCGACCGGCCGGTGGTCAGCGCGTGCGCGACGTCCGTCTCGGTCGCGTCCGGGTGCTCGGTGAGAAAGCCCAGGAGCCGGCGGGCCTGAGCGCGCAGCGCGGGCTCCGACTTCGCCGACAGCGGCCAGACGACGGGCAGTTCAGGCCCGTCCTGCTCGACCTCGGTGGACGCTCCGGCCGGTGGCTCTTCCAGGATCACGTGTGCGTTGGTCCCGCTCACGCCGAAGGACGAGACCGCCGCCCGACGCGGGTGGTCGCCCTCCTCCCAAGGGCGGCCCTCCGTCAGCAGCTCGACCGCACCCGTCGACCAGTCCACGACCGGGGTCGGCCGTTCCACGTGCAGCGTCTTCGGCAGCTCGCGGTGCTGCATCGCCATGACCATCTTGATGATCCCGGCGACGCCGGCCGCGGCCTGGGCGTGGCCGATGTTGGACTTCAACGAGCCGAGCCACAGCGGCCGTTCGGCCGGACGCCCCTGCCCGTAGGTGGCGAGCAGGGCCTGCGCCTCGATCGGGTCGCCCAAGCGTGTGCCGGTGCCGTGCGCCTCGATGACGTCGACCTCGGCCGCCGTCAACCGCGCATTGGCCAACGCGGCGCGGATGACGCGCTGCTGCGCGGGACCGTTCGGGGCGGTGAGGCCGTTGCTGGCGCCGTCCTGGTTGATCGCCGAGCCGCGGACGACGGCGAGCACACGGTGGCCGTTGCGCTGCGCGTCCGACAGGCGTTCGACGAGGAGCAGGCCGACGCCTTCGCTCCAGCCGGTGCCGTCGGCGTCGGCGGAGAAGGCCTTGCAGCGTCCGTCGGGGGCGAGGCCGCGCTGGCGGCTGAACTCGATGAATCCGCCCGGCGTCGCCATCACGGCCGCACCGCCGACGAGGGCCATCGTGCAGTCACCCTGCCGCAGGGACTGGGCGGCGAGGTGCAGGGCGACCAGCGAGGACGAGCACGCCGTCTCGACGGAGACAGCGGGCCCCTCGAAGCCGAAGGTGTAGGAGATGCGGCCCGACGCGACACTCGACATGTTGCCGGTCAGCAGGTGGCCCTCGAAGGCCTCCGGTGCGTTGTCGAGCTGCCCGCGGTAGTCGTTGTGGCCGATGCCGGTGAACACGCCGATCGCGTCGCCGCGCAGCGTGGCCGGGTCGAGGCCGGCCCGCTCGAAGGTCTCCCACGCGGTCTCCAGCAGCAGGCGCTGCTGTGGGTCGGTGGCGGTCGCCTCGCGCGGCGAGATGCCGAAGAAGTCGGCGTCGAACTGCTCCGCGTCGTACAGGAAGCCGCCTTGCACCGAGTACGTTCGGCCGGCCTTCGACGGGTCCGGGTCGTACAGCGCGGTGGTGTCCCAGCCGCGGTTGTCGGGGAAGTCGCCGATCGCGTCGACACCGTCCGCGACCAGCCGCCACAGGTCCTCGGGGGAGCGCACCCCGCCCGGGTAACGGCAGGCCATGGCGATGATGGCGAGCGGCTCGTCCGCCGCGCCCCGGGGCGCCGTCCGGACGGCGGGGGCGCCTGCCTGCAGGCCCAGTACCTCCTGGCGGAGCGCCTCGGCGAGTACGGCCGGGGTGGGGTGGTCGAAGATCAGGGTCGCCGGGAGCGGCTTGCCCACTGCCTTGGACAGGCGGTTCCGAATCTCCACACCCATGATGGAGTCGATGCCGAACTCCTTGAACGCCCTTTCGGCGTCGACACTTTCGGGCGTGGCGTGGCCCAGGACCGTGGCCACGTGGGCACGGATCAGATCGAGCAGGAAGGTGTTCTGCTCGGCCGCGCCGCCCAGGCCGGCCAGGCGGGTCGCGAACTCGGACCCGATGGCCCGCTCGGGTGCGGCCGCCACGGGCCGGGACGGCGCGCGCCGGGTGGTCGGCGTGGCGCCGCCGGCGAGCAGATCGCGTAGCTCGGCGAGGCGGGCGGCGGACATGGCGCGGGCCACCAGGTTCTCCACCGACACCACCGGCGCACCGGCGGGGTCGACCGCGAGCAGCCGGACGCCGTTGCCGGTCGGCGTCAGCCGGACCCGGAGGGCGGCGGCGCCGGACGCGTGGAGGGTGACCCCCGTCCACGCGAACGGCATCCGGACCTCCGCGCCGTCGGCGGTCAGCGCCAGCGGGTGCAGGGCCGCGTCGAAGAGCGCCGGGTGAATGCCGAAGCCGGTGCGGTCCACCGCCTCCGGGAGAACCAGCTCGGCGAACAGCTCGTCGCCGTCCTGCCACACCGAGGTGACGGCACGGAACGCCGGCCCGTACTGCACACTGGCGCTCTCCAGTCGCTCGTACAGCTCGGCCACGGGGACCGCGCTCGCTCCGGCGGGCGGCCAGTCGGCGCTCAGGGGCTCGGCGTCGGCGTCGGTGAGGGCGGTGCTCAGCGCGCCGGTGGCGTTGCGGGTCCAGGCGGACTCGCTCGCCTCGGAGCGGGAGTGGATGGTGAGCGGACGCCGGCCGTCGTCGTCGGGCGCGCCGACGGCGATCTGCAGCTGGACCGCTGCGGCCTCGCCGAGCGCCAGCGGGGTCTCCAGCGTCAGTTCCTCGATGCGGTTCAGCCCCACGAGGTCGCCGGCGTGCACCGCCAGCTCCACCAGGGCGGTGGCCGGGAGCAGGGCGGCCCCGGCCACCAGGTGATCGGCCGGCCACGGGTGGGTGTCCAGGGACAGCCGGCCGGTGAGCAGCAGTGCGTCGCTCTCCGCCACGCTCGTGACCGCGCCCAGCAGTGGGTGTGCGGACCCGGTGAGGCCCAGTCCCGCCGGATCGCCGTCGGCCCGGGCCGGGACCTCGTCCAGCCAGTAGGTGTGGTGTTGGAAGGGGTAGGTGGGGAGGGTGGGGGTGGTGTCTGCTGCTGTGGTTGTGGTGGGGGTGAGTCCGTGGGTGTGGGTGTGGGCGAGGGCGTGGGGGAAGTGGTGGCCGTGGTGGCGTCGGAGGGTGGGGTGGATGGT
>NZ_JBHVWC010000128.1:0-10641 GCF_042882445.1 Kitasatospora sp. NPDC058218
GGGGGGGGGGGGGTTTTTTTTGGGGGGGGGGGGGGGGGGGGGGGTGGGGGGGGGGGGCCGGGGGGGGGGGGGGCCCCCCCCCCCCCCCCCGCGGTGGTGCCGCCGGCCGCCGTGCTGCCCGCCACCCCGCCGCCGGCCGTACCGCAGTACGGGCAGGTCGCCGCCGTGCCGACCGGGCCGGTGGCGGCCGCGGCCCCGGCGGCGCCGCCGGCCGCCCCCGTCGTGCCGGGCCCGGTGCCGGCGCCGGTGCCGGACCCCGGCTTCACCCCTGACCCCGGCCAGGGGGCCGATCCCGCCGGCCCCGCGCCGACCGCGCGCCCGGACCGCTTCAGCCGGGCCCGGCTGAAGCGGCCGGTGCTCGTCGCCGCCGCCACCGCCGGTGTGGTGCTGATGGGCCTGCCGTTCCTGATCACCGACGGCAACCGGGCGGGCAAGGACGGGGCGGGGGACAACGTCGGGCTGAGCCAGGCGGACCTGCCCCTCGCCGAGGGCCCCGAGCTCGACGACTTGACGCCGACCGAGCCGCCCGCCGACCCGAACGCCTCCGGCGCTCCGACCACGCCCACCGATCCGACGCTGGTCCCCGATCCGACCACGGGCGCCCCGACCGCGCCCGGGACGGGGGGCACCCCCGAGGGCGTGCCCGGCACCGGCCCGGGCAACGGCGCCGCCCCGAACACCGCCGGGAGCCCGGCCCCCAGCACCAACCTGCTCTCCAAGCCCGGCAACACGCCCGCCCCGGGCACCAGGCCGCCGGCGACCGGTGGCACGGGCGGTACGGGCACCGGCGGTACCGGCAGCACCGGTGGCACCGGTAGTACGGGCGGTACCGGTGGCACGGGTAGTACTGGAGGCACCGGTGGTACCGGCAGCACCGGTGGCACGGGTAGTACTGGCGGCACCGGCGGTACCGGCAGCACCGGTGGCACCGGCGGTACCGCGCCGCAGCCGCCCGTCCCGCAGCAGCCGGCGCCCCCGCCGCCCGTCCCGCCGAAGGCCGCCGCGCCCACCTTCAACGCCGTCGCCGGCACCGGCTGCAGCAACTCCGGCGCGAGCTACGCCCAGTACGGCCAGTGGACGAACGGCACCACCGGCTGGACGGTCAACTCGGCCGGGGGCTACGCCGGGTCGGGCTGCAACGGCAAGTACGACTCGGTGCCGATGAGCGGCGACGGCAAGGACAAGGGCAACTCGGTGGTGTGGACCTTCGCCACGGGCCCGGTCACCAGCGGCAGCTGCAAGATCTCCGTCTACGTCCCCAACAGCAGCGACCGCAAGCAGGTGGGCGGCAAGCCCACCTACTACACCGTGCAGAACAGCTCCTCGCCCGGCAGCGGCACCATCGGCGAATTCAAGATCGACCAGACCGCCTACCGGGGCACCTGGGTCAGCGCCGGCACCTTCTCGCTGAGCGGCGGCCGGATCGCGGTCATGCTGCACGACCGCGGCATCGACTGGGGCGGCGACGCCGACAAGGCCCACCACGCGGCCGCCGCCGTCCGTGCCGAATGCAGCGGCTGACGGGCGTTCGGATCATCACCGGATCACCCCACTCCAGCCCCGGACCGGTCGGCCTCGACGCCGGACCGGTCCGAGGCGTGAGCGGACCGGTCGGGCCCGGCGCCGGGCCGGTCCGGGGTGTCACCGGGCCGGTCCGGCCCGGCGGCGAAACGGCCCACGTCATCGACGGATCAAGCGAAAGGAAGGCCACCCCATGTCGCGCCACGTGCTGACGGTGTGCCCGGAGCAGCGGGACGGCCGGTACCGCACCATCGGCGAGGCGCTGGCGGCGGCCCGCAGCGGGGCGGTGATCTCGGTGCGCCCCGGCCGGTACGAGGAGAACCTGGTGATCAGCAAGCTGGTCACCATCACCGCCGCGGAGGCCCGGGGCAGCGTCCGGATCACCGCCCGGCGGGGCTGCGTCGTCCAGGTCACGGCCGAGGCGGTGCAGCTGACCGGCCTGATCCTGCAGGGGCAGGACGAGGAGATGCCCGCCATCGACGTGCCCCGCGGGCAGGCCGCCGTCCAGGACTGCGAAGTGGTCGGCAGCTCCTGGACGGCCCTGCTGACCCGCGGGGACGGCACCCTGGCGATGCGCGGGTGCCGCGTCACCAACCCGGCGGGGGCCGGCATCGTCGAGACCTCCAGCGGCACCAGCATCATCGAGGACTGCGTGATCGAGCACCTCGGCAGCTCCGCCGTGGTGATCGGCGAGCGCGCCAACCCGCTGCTGCGCAACTGCGTGCTGCGCGACGCGCGCGGCAACGGCATCTGCGCCAACGGCGACGCCCGGGGCACCTTCGAGGGCTGCGAGATCTCCGTCACCGACAAGCCCGGCATCGCCCTGGAGGAGCGCAGCACCACCCGGCTGGTGCGCACCGTGGTCCGCGACACCACGATCGGCATCTACATCAGCTCCTCCGCCCAGGTCGTCCTGGAGGACTGCACCGTCACCGCCACCTCCGGGCACGGCATCGCGCTCGCGGCCGGCACCGACCCGCAGCTGCGCCGCTGCCGCGCCTCCCGGACGGCCGGCCACGGCATCCACGTCACGGCCCGCTCGCGCGGCACCTTCGAGGACTGCGAGGTTGACAGCGCCCAGGGCACCGGCATCTGGGTGGGCGAGTCGTCCGGCCCGACGCTGGCCCGCACCGTCGTCCGGGACTGCGGCGCCGACGGCGTGGAACTGACCGGCGACAGCTCCGCCGACTTCGACCGGCTGGAGGTGCGGGACGTCGCCGGCAGCGGCGTGCTGATCACCGACGGCGCCAACCCGCGACTGCGCCGGGTCGCCGTCCACCGCGCCAAGGGCGACGGCATGACCGCGGTCCGGGACGGGCGCGGGCAGTTGGAGAACTGCGAGGTGCTGGACGCGGGCCGGGCCGGCCTGCGGTTCGCCGAGGGCGCGGACACCCGGGTCGGCGCCACCGTGGTGCGCGGGTCCGGCGGGTCCGGCGTGCTGCTCGGCCGGGTCGGCACGGCGACGCTCCGCGACTGCGAGGTGTCCGAATCGGCCGAGGACGGCATCACCGCCGAGGACGGCGCCGAACTGACCTGCACCCGGGTCCGGGTGACCGGCAACCGCCGCCACGGCGTGCGCATCGGGGCCGGGGCGCGGGCTGTGCTGGCCCAGCTCACGGCCACGGAGAACACCGGCGACGGAGTGCGCGCCGACTCCACCGAGGCGGTCCGGCTGACCGGCTGCACGCTCTCCCGCAACCGGGGCTCCGGCCTGCGCCAGAGCGCGCCGAGCGAGCGGCTCGCCCTGGAGGAGCTGGTCAGCGAGGAGAACGGCCTGCCGGACGCGCACGGCACCGCCACCGCCGGCTCGGCACCCGCCCCCCGGGCGGCGCAGCCGGCCGGCGACGCCCCCGGCCCGGGCCACCCGACCCCGGGGGAGCCCGCGGCGGAGAGCGCGCCCGCGCAGCCGGCGGCCGCTCCCGGCCCGCTGGAGGTGCTGGAGTCGCTGGTCGGCCTGGCCGGCGTCAAGGAACAGGTCGCCACCCTGGTCAACCTCAACAAGCTGGCCCGGCGCCGGGAACTGGCGGGCATGCCCGCCCTGCCGATGAGCCGCCACCTGGTCTTCGCCGGCCCGCCCGGGACCGGCAAGACCACCGTCGCCCGGCTCTACGGAAGCATCCTCGCCGAGTTGGGCGTGCTGCGCAGCGGACACCTGACCGAGGTGGCCCGCGCCGACCTGGTCGCCTCGATCATCGGCGGCACCGCGCTCAAGACCACCGAGGTGTTCCAGTCGGCGCTCGGCGGGGTGCTCTTCCTCGACGAGGCCTACACGCTCTCGGCGGGCTCCGGCGGCAGCGGGCCGGACTTCGGACGGGAGGCGATCGACACCCTGGTCAAGCTGATGGAGGACCACCGCGAGGACATCGTGGTCATCGTGGCCGGCTACTCCACCGAGATGACCGACTTCCTCGCCTCCAACCCGGGCCTGGCCTCCCGCTTCAGCCGCACGGTGGAGTTCGCCAACTACGCGGTGGACGAGCTGGTCACCATCGTCGAGCGGGCCGCCGCCGGGCACGGCTACGAACTGGCCGACGGCGCCCGCGAGTCCCTCACCGGGCTCTTCGAACGGATGCCCAAGGGCGAGGACTTCGGCAACGGCCGGGCGGCCCGCAAGGTGTTCGAGGAGATGGTGGACCGCCAGGCGACCAGGCTCTCGACCCAGGCCGAGATCTCCGACGAGGACCTGGCGCTGCTGGTCCCCGAGGACGTCGCCCCGGTGGAGCCCGCGCAGGCTGCCAAGAAGGACGGCACCGAGCTGCTCGCCGAGTTGAGGGCGATGGTCGGCCTGCCGGCCGCCAAGGAGCAGGTCGAGGACCTCGTCAACCTGATCCGCCAGGTCCGCCGGCGGGAGGAGGCCGGGCTGCCCACCGCGACCATCAGCCACCACCTGGTCTTCGCCGGCCCGCCCGGAACCGGCAAGACCACCGTCGCCCGGCTCTACGGGCAGCTTCTCGCCGAGCTCGGCGTGCTGCCGGGCGGCCAGCTGATCGAGACCGCCCGCTCCGACCTGGTCGGCCGCTACGTCGGCCACACCGCGCAGCTCACCAAGGAGGCCTTCGACCGGGCCCGCGGCGGGGTGCTCTTCATCGACGAGGCGTACACGCTGACGCCGCGCCACGGTGGCGGCGGCGACTTCGGCCAGGAGGCCGTGGACACCCTGATGAAGCTGATGGAGGACCACCGGGACGAGGTGGTGGTGATCGTCGCCGGCTACGACGACGAGATGCAGCACTTCCTGGCCTCCAACCCGGGCCTGGCGTCCCGCTTCTCCCGGCAGGTCGACTTCGGCCACTACACCGACGCCGAACTCGTCACCATCGTCGGCCGGCACGCCGAGAAGGCCGGCTACACCTGCGCGCCGGAGACCCTGGCGGCGCTGGAGCAGCTGTTCGCGGCCGTCCCGAGGGACCGCACCTTCGGCAACGGCCGCTTCGCCCGGCAGGCCCTGGAGGGCATGATCACCCGCCAGGCGGGCCGGCTCGGCCGGCTCGACTTCGCCGACCTCTCCGAGCTCAGCCTGCTCCTGCCGCAGGACATCGCGGTGGAGCGGATGGGCAGCGGAGTATGAGGCGGCGTCGGGGGGCGGTCGGTCCGGCGGGGCCGACCGTTCGCCGGCGCCGGGCCGCGGCGGCGTCCGCGGTGTGCGTCGTCGCCCTGCTGAGCCCCGCCCTGCCGGCCGCGGCCGACACGCCGGCGCCCTCGTCCTCCGCCACGGCGTCCGCGTCGGCCGAGCTGCCGCCGATGAGCCAGACGCTCCCCGACGTGCGGGAGAGCGGCTGCCGCAAGCCGTCCACCCGGACCGCCGACCGGGCGCCCTGGGCCCAGGTGTACCTGCGGCCCGAGGCGGTCTGGCCGCTCGGCCGGGGCGCCGGGGTGACCGTCGCCGTGCTCGGCTCCGGCGTGGAGGCCTCGGCGGGCACCGGCTCCGGCGCGCTGGCCGGGCGGCTCAAGCTCGGCACCCGGGTGCAGGGCCAGGGCGACTCCGGCCAGGACTGCGTGGGCCACGGCACCTTCCTCGCCACCCTGCTGGCCGGCCGGCGCCCGTCCGACGGGGGACCGGCCGGACTCGCCCCGGAGGCGACGGTGCTGGCCGTCCGGGTGACCGACGACGCCGGGACGACGACGGCGGACCTCGTCGCCCAGGGCATCCGGGCGGCGGTCGACGGCGGCGCCCGGGTGGCCGTGATCGGGAACCCGGCGGCGGCGCCGAGCCAGGCCCTCGCCGAGGCCGTCGAGTACGCCGCGGCGAAGGGCGTGCTGCTGGTCGCCCCGACCGGGCCGGACGGCCAGTCGGCGAAGGGCCCGGTCTACCCGGCCGGGTACCCCGGCGTACTCGCGGTGGCCTCGATCGGCCCGGGCGGGGCGCCCTCCGGTGCGTCCCTCTCCGGCGACGCGGTGTCCGGTGCCGCGGCGGCCGCGGGCGTCCGGGTGGACCTCGCGGCGCCCGGCGAGGGCCTCCAGGCGGCCGGGCCCGGCGGCGGCCACTTCACCGCCTCGGGGCCCAGCGGCGCCGCCGCCCTGGTCGCCGGAGCGGCGGCCCTGCTGCTCTCCCGGGAGCCCGGGTGGACGCCGGCCCAGGTCGTCGAGCGGCTGAAATCGACCGCCTACCGGCCGGGTTCGGCCCTGCCCGACCCGGCCGTCGGCTGGGGCACGGTGGACGTGGTGGCCGCCGCGACCGCGCAGCCGCCGGTCACCGGCGCGCCGCGGGCCACCGTCGACCCGGTGACGGTCCCGCCGCCCCCGGACCGCACCGCCGTCACCCGGGCCTCGGCACTGGCCGGGGCGAGCGCCGGGCTGGTCGTGGTGGTCGCCCTCGCCGCGGCGGCGCTCCGGGCGGGCCGCCGGCGGTCCCGGACCGCGCCGTAGCGGACACCCGGCCCGCCGCCAACGCCCCGTCACGAGGTTCATTGGCGCAGCGTTGGTCCGGTGTTGGCGGTGGCTGGAAACGTATCCGGCCAAGGGGGTAAGGGGCAGCCGCAGCGGCTCGCCCGACGGACCGACCAAACGTTGCGAGGGGCTCAACCGCCGTGGCCATCGACGCTACCGCTCACGCCGAGGACACCCACCGGGCAGCCGGGGAGACCGGGGGCGCCCCGGACACCCCCGTCGGCCGCGCGGACCGGCCCACCCTCGACCAGCACACCCTGGCCGAGCTGTACCGCCTGCACGGCGGCTACCTGCTGCGCGCGATGCTCCGCGTCACCAGCGGCGACCGGGGCAAGGCCGAGGACATCGTCCAGGAGACCCTGCTGCGCGCCTGGCAGAACCCGGCCGCCATCCGCCGGGGCCCCGAGTACAGCCGCCCGTGGCTCTTCACCGTGGCCCGCCGGATCGCCATCGACCACTTCCGGATGCAGGCCGCCCGCGCCCAGGAGGTCGCCGACGACGCCCCCGAGGAGCACGCCGGCACCCACGACCCCTACGACGAGGTGCTCGCCGCCCAGGACATGGCGGTCGCGCTCGCCGAACTGCAGCCGCACCACCGCGACGTCCTGGTCGAGCTGCACATGCACGGCCGCTCGATGGCCGAGGCCGCCGCCGTCCTCGGCGTCCCGGTCGGCACCGTCAAGTCCCGCAGCTTCTACGCCGTCCGCGCCCTGCGCCCGATCCTCGAAGCCCGCGGCATGGCATCGGCGATGTAGCGGCCCCCGCGCAGCTCGACCCTCCCGGTCCGGAGGCCACCGCCGCCGGACCCGTCCGCCTCAGGCGCGGGCCACCCGGTCGCAGTACGGGCACACCTTGTCGCTCCACTCCGGCGGGTACCACGGGGCGTCGGGCCCGGGTGCCCGGTACGGGTCCCTGCGCATCCGGCCGGTGCCCATGCCGCACAAGGTCACGTCGCCGGGATCCCCGGGGGCCTCCGGGCGGGCCCGTGCCGCGTGGGCGGCGCGCACGCCCTCGACGTATTCGGTGGGGTCTCCGAGCGCCGAGGTGCGGACGAGTTCGGTTTCGAGGAGTACGAGGATGCTCACCACCTCACTGTGGTCGGCGGCGCCGCCGAGCGCACCTCGGGGTCGTGTGCGGTGTGCGGTGCGCCGCCGCCTGTCAGGAGCAGCCCTCGCTGATCTCGCGGAAGTTGGCGTAGTGGTCCCCGGTGTACCAGACGGTGTGGGTGTCGGGGTCGCGGACGAGGCGCTCGGCGTCGCGGTGGGTGCCGGGGGTGCGCGGGTTGACGTCGTACTCGCGGTAGCGGCCGTTCTTGGGGAGGTCGCCGCTGCGGTTGCCGTAGACGTTGCTGCCGCGGATCACCAGGCCGGGGCCGGCGGGGTAGTCCAGGGGCCGGTTGGCCTGCGGCCAGTCGAGCCCCCGCCAGATGGCGCACGCCTCCTCGACCTGGGCCGGGAACTCCTCGACGGGCAACGGCGGTTCGATGACGGCGCGGACCGCCGCGTGGTGCGCGGCGGACGGGGTGGGCGCGGCCGCGGCGGGTGAGGCGGCGGGCACGACGACGGAGGCCAGGAGCAGGGTGGTGGCGGCGATGCGCCGCAGACTGCCGAGTGTGGTCATGCCCGGCAGAACGAGGGCGAGATGCCGTCGTCACGCTGCGTCACCCGGATGACTCAGCGCAGCCGCAGGGCCCCGGGGGCGCGTTCCTCGAAGATCTCGACGAGCCAGTCGAAGACCGTCGGGCCCTGCCCGGCCCGGGCGGCCCGGAGCTGCTCGGCGACGGCCGGGCGGTTCGAGGGGTGGCAGCGGGCGAGGCGCAGTTCGAGCTGACGTGCCGTCTCCGGGTGGCCCAGGGCGCGCCGGGACGTCTCGTGGTCGCGCCACTCGACGTGGAAGTGCCCGTCGTCGGGGGTGCCGAAGCCGCCGGAGAGGCAGTCGGCGAACGCGTCGAGGTTCCGCCCGAAGTAGCCCCCGGGACCGTTGACGGCCTGGCCGATCTCGCGCCAGAAGTCTTCGAGGGTGGCGATCCGGGTGCCGTCCAGTACGTAGGTCGTGGTCACGGGACCGAGCCTAGGGGGCGACGCCTCCCGCCGCTGCGCTGACCTCAGGAAATCCTCCGTACCGCTGAACCGCGGCGCGGTCCGCGTCCGTTCTCCAGGGTGGCGGTACCGCCACCGGCGCTCGTCCCCCCGTGCGGGCGCCGGTTCAACCGCCCCTGGTCGGTGGTCAACTCCGGTCCGATCCGGTGGTTCTGACGAACAGTCCGACAGGGAACACGTGAACCGGGAGGCGCGGCCCGTCCGTAGCTACAGCTGAGAGCCGCGCCCGGCGTACGGCGCGCGGTGTGTCCCGGGCCCACCGGCCCAGGTCTCGCGTCCGGCTCCGGCCATGGAACTCCCGGCTCCCGCGCCCCGGCGGGATCCGGGCCCCCTGGCGCCCCGGCGGTGCCCTTGTGGGAGGGCGGCCGCCGGGGCGCTCCGCGTGTCGGACGCCGGGCCGGTCCGCCCGTCCGCTCCCAGCCCAGGAGAGTCCCGATGCCCAAACACCGGCTCACCCGCCGCCGACGCATGGCGGCGGCCTCCACCGCCCTCGTCGCCGGCGCCGCGCTCATCCTCATGCAGTACGAGGCACCCGCCGCCGTCACCGCCGACACCGCGGACCCGATCGGCCTCAACGCCGTCTCCGAGTACCTCGGCTGGGGCGAAGCCCCCGACCCGGTCGCCGTCATGAAGGCCACCGGGCTGCGACAGTTCGCCCTCTCCTTCGTCCTCTCCGGCGGCGGCTGCGACCCGAAGTGGGACGGCAGCCGCGCCCTCACCGGGGGCGGCGACGAGAAGACGATCAAGCGGATCCGTGCCGCCGGCGGCGAGGTCCTCGCCACCTTCGGCGGCTGGGACGGTGCCAAGCTCGGCGAGCGCTGCGCCACCGCCGCCGAACTGGCCGCCGCCTACCAGAAGGTGGTCGACGCCTACGGTCTCAAGGCCGTGGACATCGACATCGAGTCGACCGAGCTGAGCACCCCCGAGGTGCGCAAGCGGGTGGTCGAGGCGCTGAAGACGCTGAAGGCCAAGAACCCCGGCCTGCTCGTCTACGTCACCTTCCCGGTCGACCAGGCGGGCCCCGACGCCGACGGCGCCGACCTGATCACGCTCGCCGCCAAGACCGGCCTGGTGGTGGACGGTTGGACGGCGATGCCGTTCGACTTCACCGGTCACGACGGCACGATGGCGGCCGCGACCGTCACCGCCGTCACCGGCCTCCAGCGGGCCGTCGCCACCGCCTACGACTGGGACGACGACAAGGCCTGGCGCCACTCCGGCCTCTCGTCCATGAACGGCCGCACCGACCAGCAGGGCGAGCAGCTCACGCCGGCCGACTTCCGCTCCGTGCGCGACTTCGCCGCCACCCACCACCTGGCCCGGTTCGGCTTCTGGGCGGTCAACCGCGACCGCCCGTGCGCGGGTGGCACCTTCACCACCGCGACGTGCAGCGGCGTCCAGCAGGCCGCGTACGACTTCACCCGGATCGTGGCCGGCTACCACGCGGACTCGGTGCCCGGCGGCGACGCCCCCTGCCCGAGCCCGTCCGTCATCACCACCCTGCCCGCCGGCCCCGGCCGGACCACCTGGCCGCTGCCGACCCCGACCACCGCCCGGCCGGCCGACGCGGCGCCGTCGGCCGGTGAGATCAAGCCCTCGCTGCCCGGCATCGCGACCGGCACCCCGACGCCCGCCCGGACGGCCTGCGTCCCGCCGAGCTCACCGCCGGCCACCGCCGCGCCGACGCCGGTGCCCACGACCGCGCCCACGACGGCGACGTCCAGCGCCCCGGGGGGCCCGGGCGCGACCACGACGTCCAAGCCGCCCGTGACCCCGACCGGTACGACCACCTCGCCGACCGGTCCGGGCACCGGTGCGGCGGAGTCGCCGACCCAGGCCGCAGGCGGCGCCCCCGCGCCCGCGGCGCCGGGCGGCGGTTCCCTCGCCTCCACCGGTGCGGGGGCCACCGACATCCTGCTGACCACCACCGGCGCCCTGCTCTTCCTCGGCGGCGCGCTCGGCCTGATCGGCACCCGCCGTCGCGACCCCGAGCAGCTCGTCGGCTGATCTCGCCGACCCGGTCGGAACGACCGGCCCCGGGACGGCGCGCGGCCCTCGGCACCCCGGTCCACCGGGGTGCCCCGGCCCGCCTCCCTCGGGGTGCACAGCCGGACCGGTAGGCCCCCCGGGCCAG
>NZ_JBHVWC010000129.1:0-10587 GCF_042882445.1 Kitasatospora sp. NPDC058218
CCACCCTCGGCCTCCACCACACCACCCACCCCCTCCTCCGAGCCACCGTCACCATCGCCTCGGACGGTGGACTGCTGGCCACCGGCCGCCTCTCCGCCACCGACCAGCCCTGGCTGGACGGACAGAGCATCGGCGGGACGCCGGTCCTGCCCGTCGCCGCGCTGCTCGAACTCGCCGTTGCCGCCGGAGACTCGGTCGCCGCCGGCCGCATCGCCGAGCTGACCGTGGAGGCGCCGCTGCCGACCGGGCAGGCCGCGCAGCTCCAGGTGGCCGTGGGCACACCGGACGCGGACGGGCGACGCGCTGTGGAGGTGCACGCCCGACCGGGCGAGGAAGCGCCGTGGACCCGACACGCGACCGGCCTGCTGGAGGACGCGGCGCAGGACACAGACGTCGCGGACACCGCCGCCTGGCCTCCGGCCGGTGCGGAGCCGATCGATCCGGAGGAGCTGTACGAGCGCCTGGCCGCGTCCGGACTCGTCGTGGACGGGGATTCCCGGGTCGTGCGGCGCGCCTGGCGGCAGCCTGACGGCCTCTGCGCCGAAGTGGCGCTCCCGGAGGGCACGGACGTCGAGGGGTACGGCATCCACCCGGTGCTGCTGCAGGCGGCCCTGCACGTGGCGACCCCGGCCGATCAGCAGGGCGGAGCCGCCCCCCGGCTCGCCCTGGCCTGGGAGGACGTCACGCTGCACGCGACCGGCGCCACCGAGCTGCGGGTCCGGCTGTCACCCCTGGGCGCCGACGCGTACGCGCTGACCGCCACCGACCCGACCGGCGAGCCGGTCCTCACCGTGGGCGCGGTGACCTTCCAGCCGGTCGATCCGGCGACGTACGTCCGGACGACTGCCGGGGCCGGGGACGGCCTGCTGGCCCTGGACTGGATCACCGTCGCGCCGCCCACTGCCGTCACCGCCGAACCCGCCGACGTCGAGGTCTTCCACGTCCCGGCCGGCCTGGAGGTCCGCGACACCCTGTTCCCGGTTCTCAAGGCCGTGCAGGAGTGGCTGGCGGAGGAGCGTCCCGGCGGCCTCGCCGTGGTCACCCGCGGCGCCGTCGCCACGACGGCCGAGGCCGACGTCACCGAGCTCGGCCAGGCCGCGGTGTGGGGTCTGCTGCGGACCGCGCAGACGGAGAACCCCGGGCGGTTCACCCTGGTCGACCTGGACGACGACCCGGCCTCCGAGCAGGCACTGGCCGCCGCGCTCGCCGTGGACGAACCTCAACTCGCGATCCGCGGGGGCCGGTTTTGCGCACCGAGACTAGCCGCCCTGCCGGCGTCGGCGGCGCCGGAGCCCGCCGCGCCACTGGACCCCGAGGGCACCGTGCTGATCACCGGCGGCACCGGACTGCTGGGCGGACTGGTGGCCCGGCGGCTGGTCGAGCTGCACGGTGTGCGCCACCTCCTACTGACCAGTCGGCGCGGGCCCGACGCGCCGGGCGCCGCCGAGCTCTGCACCGAACTCAAGGCACTGGGCGCGACGGTGACCGCCACCGCCTGCGACACCGCGGACCGCTCGGCGCTGGAGAAGCTGCTGGCGGACGTGCCGGCCGCGCACCCCCTCACCGCGGTCGTGCACGCGGCCGGCGTCCTGGACGACGGCCTGGTCGGTTCGCTGGCCGCCGAGCAGTTCGAGACGGTGCTCCGTCCGAAGGCCGACGCGGCTCTCCTGCTCGACGAGTTGACCCGGGACGCCGCACTCGCCGCGTTCGTCCTCTTCTCGTCGACCGCCGGCGTGCTGGGCTCGCCCGGCCAGGGCAACTACGCGGCGGCGAACGCGCTGCTGGACGGGTTGGCGCAGCACCGCCGGGCGCACGGCCTGTCCGGGACTGCGATCGCCTGGGGGCTGTGGGCACGGAGCAGCGGCATGACGGGCCACCTGAGCGAGGCCGACGTGGCCCGCCTGGCCCGCGGCGGCGTGACACCGCTGGAGGACGAACAGGGCCTCGCCCTGTTCGACGCCGCGCTCGCGGCCGGCGGGCCCGTGGTAGCGGCCGGGGTGAACCGTGCGGGGCTGCGCGCGCAGGCGGAGCTCGGTGCGCTGCCGCACCTGCTGCGCGGCCTGGTGCCGGCCGCGCCGGCCCGCCGCCGGGCCAACGCAGCGGCAGCGGTGGACACATCCGCGCTGATGCAGCGGCTGACCGGGACGAGCGAGGCCGAGCAGGACGCGGTGCTGCTGGAGCTGGTGCGCTCGCAGGCCGCGACGGTGCTCGGCCACGCCTCCGCCGGACGCATCGAACCCGACCGGGCGTTCCGGGAGTTGGGATTCGACTCACTGACCGCGGTGGAGCTGCGCAACCGGCTCCAGGGCGCCACCGGGCGACAGTTGCCGATGACGCTGATCTTCGACTACCCGTCGCCGGTCGCCCTCTCGCGCCACCTTCGGCAGGAGATCGCCCCCTCGCCCGAGCACGCACAGGTCGCTCTGCTGGCCGAACTCGACCGCCTGGCATCCGCGTTGGACGCTGCCCGGCCCGGCTCCGGCGACGGCGGAGGCAGAGGCGGCGGCGACGGTTCGCTGATCGCGGCCCGGCTGCAGGAGATGGCCCGCCGCTGGAACGCCACCCCGGTGGACGGCGGCCACGACCTCGACGACGACCTCGAAACCGTCACCGACGACGAACTGTTCGACGTCCTGGACGAAGAACTCGGCACGGCCTGACCCCCCCCTGACATCGAGGAGCAAACATCACCATGGGGAACGAGCAGAAGCTTCGCGACTACCTGAAGCGGGCGACGGCCGATCTGCGCCAGGCCAACCGGCAGCTGCGCGAGGCCGAGGACCGGGTCCACGAACCCATCGCCATCGTCGGAATGAGCTGCCGCTACGCCGGCAGGGCCGACCGGCCCGACCGGCTGTGGCAGTTGGTCGCCGGAGGCGGTGACGCGGTCTCCTCCTTCCCCACCGACCGCGGCTGGGACCTGGACGCCCTCTTCGACCCGGACCCGGAGCGGCCCGGCACCTCCTACGCCTCGGAGAGCGGGTTCCTGCACGGAGCCAGCGGCTTCGACGCCGAGTTCTTCGGGATCTCGCCGCGCGAGGCCCTGGCCATGGACCCGCAGCAGCGGGTACTGCTGGAGCTGGCCTGGGAAGCCTTCGAGCACGCCGGTCTCGACCCGGCCGCCGCGCACGGCAGCCGGACGGGCGTGTTCGCGGGCGTCATCCACCAGGAGTACGTCCCGCACGCCTTCTCCGGTGCCGAAGGCCTGGAGGGCTACCTCCTCACGGGCACGACCAGCAGCGTGGCGTCCGGGCGGATCGCCTACACCTTCGGGTTCGAGGGCCCGGCCGTGACCGTCGACACCGCGTGCTCGTCCTCGCTGGTCGCCCTGCACCTCGCCGTGCTGGCGCTGCGCAAGGGCGACTGCGACCTGGCCCTGGCCGGTGGCGCGACGGTGATGGCCACCCCGGCGCCGTTCGTCGAGTTCAGCCGCCAGCGCGGCCTCGCGCCGAACGGGCGCTGCAAGGCCTTCTCCGCCGACGCCGACGGCACCAACTTCTCCGAGGGCGCCGGCCTGCTGCTGGTCGAGCGGCTGTCGGACGCCCGCCGCAACGGACACCAGGTCCTGGCGGTGATCCGCGGTTCGGCGATCAACCAGGACGGCGCCAGCAACGGCCTCACCGCCCCGAACGGTCCCGCGCAGCAGCGCGTCATCCGGCAGGCCCTCGCCGACGCCCGCCTCGCGGCGCGCGACATCGACGCGGCGGAGGCGCACGGCACCGGCACCTCGCTCGGCGACCCGATCGAGGCGCAGGCCCTGCTCGCCACCTACGGCCGCGAGCGCGATGCCGAACGGCCGCTCTGGCTCGGTGCGGTGAAGTCGAACGTCGGCCACACGCAGGCGGCCGCGGGGGTCGCCGGCGTGATCAAGATGGTCATGGCGATGCGGCACGGCGAGCTGCCGAGGACCCTCCACGTGTCCGAGCCGACCCCGAAGGTGGACTGGGCCTCCGGGGCCGTCTCCCTGCTCACCGAGAACCGTCCGTGGGACACCGTCGACGGACTCCCGCGCCGGGCGGCCGTCTCGTCGTTCGGCATCAGCGGGACGAACGCGCACGTCATCCTGGAGGAGCCGGCCGTCGAGGAGCCGACGGAGGCGGCGGCGGCGACCGGCCTCCCAGTGGTGTGGCCGCTGTCGGCGAAGTCGGAGCCCGCGCTGCGCGACCAGGCCCGCCGGCTCCTCGACTGGCTCACCGAGCACCCGGACGTGAGCGAGGGCGACGTCGCGCACTCGCTGACCACCGCGCGGTCGCTGTTCGAGCACCGGGCCGTGGTCCTGCCCGGCGAGCGGGCGGAGGCGTTGCACGCCCTGGCGGAGGGTACGGGCCACCCCGGCGTCGTCACCGGCAACGCCTCGGGCAGCGGGAAGCTCGCCTACCTGTTCACCGGCCAGGGATCCCAGCGGGTCGGCATGGGCGAGGAGTTGTACACCACCTTCCCCGTCTTCGCCGCCGCCTACGACGAGGCACTCAGCCACTTCGACCCGCAGCTGCGCGACATCATCGCGTCGAACCCCGACGGGCTGCTCGACACCACACTCCACACCCAGCCCGCCCTGTTCGCCCTGGAGACGGCCCTGTTCCGCCTCCTGGAGCACCACGGCCTCACCCCGGACTACCTGGCCGGGCACTCGATCGGCGAGATCGCCGCCGCCCACTGCGCCGGCGTCCTCTCCCTCACCGATGCCGCGAAGCTCGTCAACGCCCGCGCCCGCCTCATGCACAGCACCGACCAAGGCGCCATGGCCACCCTCCAGGGCATCGAGACCGACGTCCTCCCCCACCTCACCGACGCCCTCACCATCGCCGCCATCAACTCCGCCGACGCGGTAGTGATCGCCGGAGACGTCAACGCCGTACACGCCCTCGCCACGCAGTGGAAGGAACAGGGCCGCAAGGCCAAGGTCCTCAACACCCGCCACGCCTTCCACTCCCACCACATGGACCCGATCCTCGACGAATTCCGCGCCGTCGCCGAGTCGTTGACCTACCACGAGCCCACACGTCCGATCATCTCCACACTGACCGGCGAATTGGCCCAGGAGCTCACCGAACCCTCCTACTGGACACGCCAGTTGCGCGAGGCCGTCCGCTTCCACGACGCCCTCACCACCCTCGGCGAGAACGGCGTCACCACCTACCTCGAACTCGGCCCCGACGCCACCCTCACCACCCTCACCCGCACCACCCACCCCGACGCCACCGCAACCGCCACCCTCACCCCCAACCACCCCGAAGCACACACCACCCTCACCGCCCTCACCACCGCCCACACCCACGGCCACCCGGCCCGCTTCACCACCACCGGCACCCACACCAACCTCCCCACCTACCCCTTCCAACACCGGACTTACTGGATCGACACCAGCTCGTCCAACGGCGACCCGAGCCAGCTCGGCCAGCAGCCCACCGTGCACCCGCTGCTGTCGGCGGCGGTGCCACTGGCGGAGGGCGACGGCGTGGTCTTCTCCGGCCGCATCTCCCTGCGCACCCACCCCTGGCTGGCGGACCACGCCGTTCACGGGACGGTGCTGGTGCCGGGTACGGGCATGGCCGAGATGGCACTGTTCGCCGGTGACCACGTCGGCTGCGCACTCGTCGAGGAGCTGACGCTCGCCGCACCGTTCGTCGTGCCCGAGCAGGGCTCGGTGCAACTGCAGGTCACCGTGGGCGCGCCCGACGACGACGGCCGCCGGCCGGTGTGGGTCCACTCGCGGCCCGGCGACGCCGAGGACACACCGTGGACGCGGCACGCGGAGGGCACGCTCGCCCGGACCGCGCCGGAACCCCACCCGCTGGGCGGGGCCGACACGGCGTGGCCGCCGGCCGGTGCGCAGGCGGTGGACCTGGACGGCTTCTACGAGCGACTGACCGGCCTGGGCCTCGGCTACGGCCCGGTGTTCCAGGGCCTCACCGCGGCCTGGCAGGCGGGCGGAGAACTGTTCGGCGAGGTCACCCTCCCCGCCGGGGGCAGCGGCAGCGGCCGCCGCCGCTTCGGCGTGCACCCGGCGCTGCTGGACGCCGCCCTGCACCCGCTCACCTTCGGCGCGCTGGAGCAGGCGCAGCAGGGCGAGTCCGGTCCGATCAGCCTGCCGTTCTCGTGGACGGACGTGGCGCTGCACGCCACGGACGCCACCACCGTGCGGGTCCGGATCACACCCGCCGCCTCCGGCGCGGTGGCGCTGGAGATCACGGATCCGGCTGGTTCGCCGGTGGTGTCGGCCGGGGCGTTGGTGCTGCGCACGGTGTCGCCGGAGTCGCTGCGGGCGCGGCCCGCCGAGCAGGACGCCCTGTTCACGCTGGGCTGGACCTCCCTCCCCCTGCCGACCGGCACCGCCGACGCCGCCCCGACGGTGTCCCGCACCGACGACCTGGCGGCCACCCTGGCGGCAACCGACTCGGAGCTGCCGGCGGCACTGCTGGTCGAGGTGCGCCCGGACGACCTCGCCGGGGCCGACCGGGCACACGCCGCGGCCGCCCGGGCACTGGAGCTGGTGCGCCGCTGGACGACGGACGAGCGCTCCGGGGAGTCCCGGCTGGTGCTGGTCACGACCGGTGCCGTCGCCGCCCGCTCGGGCGAGGCGGTGACCGACCCGTGGTCGGCCACCGCGTGGGGTCTGGTGCGGGCCGCACAGGCGGAGAACCCGGACCGGTTCGTGCTGCTGGACTCCGACGGCGCGCCGTCCTCCGAGGAGGTGCTGGCCACCGCGCTGGCCACCGGGGAGCCGCAGCTCGCGCTGCGCGAGGGCACCGCATGGGTGCCGCGTCTCGCCCGCGAGACCGGCTCGGGCGGGTTCACGCCGCCGGCCGGGGCGACCTCGTGGCGTCTGGACGTGACGGAGAAGGGCACGCTGGCCAATCTCGCCCTGGTCCCGCACCCGGACGCGGAAGCGCCGCTGCAGCCGGGTCAGATCCGGATCGCGCTGCGCGCCGCCGGTCTGAACTTCCGCGACGTGCTGATCGGCCTGGGCATGTACCCGGGTGACGCGCTGATCGGCAGCGAGGGCGCGGGCGTGGTGCTGGAGGTCGGCCCGGGGGTGACCGGGCTGGTACCCGGCGACCGGGTGATGGGTCTGCTGGACGGCGGGGCCGGGCCGATCGCGGTCACCGACCAGCGGCTCGTCACCCACGTCCCGGACGGCTGGAGCTTCGCCGAGGCGGCGGCCGCACCGATCGTCTTCCTCACCGCCTACTACGCGCTGCACGACCTGTCCGGCATGCGGCCGGGCCAGCGACTGCTCGTCCACTCGGCGGCCGGCGGCGTCGGCATGGCCGCGCTCCAGCTCGCCGCGCACCTGGGCGTGGAGGTGTTCGGCACGGCGAGCACCGGCAAGTGGGCGGCGGTACGCGCAGCGGGCCTGGACGAGGCGCACCTGGCGTCCTCCCGCACGCTGGACTTCGAGCAGCACTTCCTCGACGCGACCGGCGGCGAGGGCATGGACGTGGTGCTCGACTCGCTGGCCCGGGAGTTCGTGGACGCCTCGCTGCGGCTGCTGCCGCGCGGCGGGCGGTTCCTGGAGATGGGCAAGACCGACATCCGGGACGCGGCCGAGGTGGCCGAGCGGCACCCGGGCGTGGACTACCAGGCGTTCGACATGGTGGACGCGGGCTTCGACCGGATCCAGGAGATGCTCACCGCGCTGCGCGAGCTGTTCCAGGCGGGCGTGCTGCGTCCGCTGCCGGTGACCTGCTGGGACATCCGGCGCGCGCCGGAGGCGTTCCGGCACCTGAGTCAGGCGAAGCACATCGGCAAGGTAGTGCTCACCGTGCCGCACGCGCCCGGCCCGGACGGCACGGTGCTGATCACCGGCGGCACCGGCGGGATCGGCCGGCTGCTGGCCCGGCACCTGGTGGCGCTGCACGGCGCCCGGGACCTGGTACTGACCAGCCGGCGCGGTCTCGCAGCCGAGGGCGCCGCCGAACTCGTCGCCGAGCTGGGCGCGGCGGGTGCGCGGGTGCGGGTGCTGGCCTGCGACGTCACCGACCGCCGGGCGGTGGCCGACCTGCTGGCGGACCTGCCGGACCTGACGGCCGTGGTGCACACCTCGGGCGTCCTGGACGACGGGACGCTGGAGTCGTACGACGAGGAGCGCCTGGCGGCCGTCCTGCGGCCCAAGGTGGACGGCGCGCAGTGGCTGCACGAGCTGACCGCGGACCGCGACCTGGCGGCGTTCGTGCTGTTCTCCTCGATCGCGGGCACGGTCGGCAACCCCGGCCAGGGCTCGTACGCGGCGGGCAACGCCTTCCTGGACGCCCTCGCCCAGCACCGCTCGGCGCTCGGTCTGCCGGCGACCTCGCTGGCGTGGGGCCTGTGGGCTCCGACGGCCGGCATGGTCGGCACCCTGGACGAGGGACAGCAGCGCCGGCTCGGCAAGCGCGGCGCCCTGCTGCCGCTCAGCGATGTGCAGAACCTCGCGCTGTACGACGCGTCGGTGGCCGGCGCGCTGCCCGCCGTCGTCCCGGCCAAGCTGGACCGGTCGGCGCTGGACAGCGGCGGCCCGCTGCCCGCCGTGCTGCGCGACCTGGTGCGGCGGCCGGTCCGGCAGGCCGCCGGCAGCACGGCGAGCCCGTCCTCGCTGGCCCAGCGGCTGGCCGGGCGGGGCGACGCCGAGCGGGCCGCACTGGTCCTCGACCTGGTGCGCGCCGAGGTGGCGACCGTCCTCGGGCACACGAGCGCGGACGCGATCGGCGCCGACCAGGAGTTCCAGCAGCTCGGCTTCGACTCGCTGACCGCCGTCGAGCTGCGCAACCGTCTGAACTCCGCCACCGGTCTGCGGCTGCCGGCGACGCTGATCTTCGACTACCCGACCCCGGGCGCACTGGCCGCCTACCTCGGCGAGCGCCTGCTCGGCGAGGCGGGCGCCGCCACCGCGCCGACGGCGGCCTCGACCCCCGTACGCGGATCCGACACCGACGCCGACTCGGAGCCGATCGCCATCGTCGGCATGGCCTGCCGCTACCCGGGCGGTGTCGGATCCGCCGAGGAGCTGTGGCGCCTGGTCGCCGAGGGCCGCGACGCGATCAGCGGCTTCCCCGCCGACCGAGGCTGGGACGTCGAGGCGATCTACGACCCGGAACCGGGCAAGCCAGGCTACTCGTACGCCCGGACCGGCGGGTTCCTCGCCGACGTGGGCGGGTTCGACGCCGAGTTCTTCGGCATCTCGCCGCGCGAGGCGGCGGCGATGGACCCGCAGCAGCGCCTGCTGCTGGAAACCTCCTGGGAGACCCTGGAGCACGCCGGCATCGACCCGGCCGAACTGCGCGGATCGGCGACCGGGGTGTTCGCCGGCGTCATCGCGCAGGACTACATGGCCCGGCTGCCGCGCATCCCGGAGGGCTACGAGGGGTACGTCGGCACGGGCAACACGACCAGTGTGGCGGCCGGCCGGCTCTCCTACACCTACGGCTTCGAGGGCCCGGCCGTCACCGTGGACACCGCGTGCTCGTCCTCACTGGTCGCCCTGCACCTCGCCGCCCAGGCACTGCGCCGGGACGAGTGCTCGATGGCGCTGGCGGGCGGCATCACCGTCATGTCGGCGCCCTCGATGTTCACGGAGTTCAGCCGGCAGCGCGGGCTGTCGGCGGACGGCCGCTGCAAGGCCTTCGCCGCGGCGGCCGACGGCACCGGGTGGGGCGAGGGCGTCGGCCTGCTGCTGCTGGAGCGGCTGTCCGACGCGCAGCGCAACGGCCACCGCGTCCTCGGGCTGGTCCGCGGCACGGCGATCAACCAGGACGGCGCCAGCAACGGCCTCACCGCCCCGAACGGTCCCGCGCAGCAGCGCGTCATCCGCGCCGCCCTCGCCAATGCCCGCCTGGACGCCGCCGACGTGGACGCCGTGGAGGCCCACGGCACCGGCACCGCTCTCGGTGACCCGATCGAGGCGCAGGCGCTGCTCGCCACCTACGGTCAGGGACGTCCGGTCGAACACCCGCTGCTGCTCGGCTCGTTGAAGTCCAACATCGGCCACACGCAGGCTGCGGCCGGCGTCGGCGGCATCATCAAGATGGTCATGGCGATGCAGCACGGCGAGCTGCCGAAGACCCTGCACGTGGACGAGCCCACACCGCACGTCGACTGGGAGGCGGGCGCCGTCGAGCTGCTGACCGAGGCCCGGCCGTGGGAGGCCGACGGCGAGCGGCGACGCCGCGCCGCCGTGTCGTCGTTCGGCATCAGCGGGACCAACGCGCACGTCATCCTGGAGGAGGCACCCACCGCCGAACCGGTCGAGCACAGGCCCGAGGAGGACGTGGACGGGCCGGTGTTCTGGCCACTGTCGGCGAAGAGCGAGGACGCCCTGCGCGACCAGGCCCGCCGACTGCACACCTGGATCACCGAACACCCCGACAGCACGGACCGCGCGATCGCGACAGCCCTGCACCGCCGGGCCGGGTTCGACCACCGGGCCGCCGTCGTCCCCGCCGACCGCGCCACCGGCCTGGACGCCCTCGCGGCACTCGCCGAGGGGCAGCCGCACCCGGACCTGGTGACCGGGACGGCCGGCGTCAGCGGCAAGACCGTGTTCGTCTTCCCCGGCCAGGGCTCACAATGGCCCGAAATGGGCCAACACCTCCTGGCCACCAACCCCGT
>NZ_JBHVWC010000130.1:0-9763 GCF_042882445.1 Kitasatospora sp. NPDC058218
GCGCTCGCGCCCTGGGTGGGGCTGACGGTGCCAAGAGTCGGGGCGGGCGGACCGGTGTAGGTGTAGGTCAAGCCGTTGCTGGTGCCGCCGGGGGTGGTGACGGTGACCTGGACGGTGCCACTGCCCGGCGGTGACACGGTCGTGATCACGCTGTCGGCGCTGACGGTGAACGAGGGCGCGGCGGAGGCCCCGAACTTCACGGCGGTGGCGCCGGTGAAATGGCTGCCGGTCAGGGTGACCGAGGTGCCGCCTGCGCTCGCGCCCTGGGTGGGGCTGACGGTGCCAAGAGTCGGGGCGGGCGGACCGGTGTAGGTGTAGGTCAAGCCGTTGCTGGTGCCGCCGGGGGTGGTGACGGTGACCTGGACGGTGCCACTGCCCGGCGGTGACACGGTCGTGATCACGCTGTCGGCGCTGACGGTGAACGAGGGCGCGGCGGAGGCCCCGAACTTCACGGCGGTGGCGCCGGTGAAATGGCTGCCGGTCAGGGTGACCGAGGTGCCGCCTGCGCTCGCGCCCTGGGTGGGGCTGACGGTGCCAAGAGTCGGGGCGACCAGGGCGGCCGAACTGCGTGGAGCCTGAGGGATGTTCAACGACCGATCTCCTTGCAGGTGGGGTCCGACCGGCAGGGGAGTGCCGGCCGGGGCCCGATGTGGGGTGGTAGTGGCGATGCCCGCCGGGGCAGAGCGTGGAGGTGTTGCCTCTGCCCCGGCGGAGTCCTGGGCCGGAGCCCGGTGGCCTGCCGAGCTCCGACGCGCGGATCAGATGCCGGGACCGGCCACGTAGGTGAAGCCGCCCACGGTGGTGACGGCACCGCCGGTCGTGGTGACCACGACATTGGCCGCGCCGGCGACCCCGGGCGGGGTGACGACGGACAGCGTGGTGTCGTTGACGACCGAGAACGGCGCCACCGCGCCGCCGACGGTGACCGACTGGGTGGTGGTGAGGTTGGTGCCGGTGACGGTCACCGCCGTACCGCCGGAGGTCGGGCCGGAGTCGGGGACGATGGTGGTGACCGTGGGGACGTCCACGTACGTGTAGGACAGGCCGTTGTTCGTGCCGCCGGCGGTGGTGACGCTGACGCCGACCGACCCGGCGGCAGCGCCCGCGGGCACGGTGACGCTGATCAGACTGTCGGACGTCACGGTCGGGACCGCGCTGTTGGCACCGAAGTTGACGGCGGTGGCGGTGGACAGGCCGGTGCCGGTGATGGTGATGGTGTTGCCGCCCGCGAGCACGCCGGAGGCGGCGCTGAGGGAGGACTTGAACGGCGCGCCGACGTAGAAGAACGACAGCGGGTTGCTGGTCCCGCCCGGCGTGGTCACGGTCACGCCGACGGTCCCGGTACCCGAGGGGGAGACGGCCGTGACCGAGGTGGCGGTGTTGGCGGTGATGGTGGCCGACTTGGTGCCGAACTTCACGGCGGTCGCGCCGCCGAGGTTGGTGCCGGTGATGGTCACGACGGTTCCGCCGCCGGTGGATCCCTGGTTCGGAGAGATAGGCATGAGATGTGCTCCCTTTCCGCTTCCTGGATGTGCAACTGGGTTGGGATGGCGCGCTGGGTGCTGCCCCTGGCTGCGCCCGTTTGGAATCGACGTGGCCACGTCGGTTTCCAGGCGCCCGAAAGGTGCGTACGGTCACGTGCCGGGGACGGCGGTCACCGGGCTTGTCCAGGTGATCGCCACAGTGCGCGGGGGCTGGGCCGCCGACTCGCGGCCACTGCTCCGCGGGCAGGGGCGCGTTGGTCGGGAGGGCGGCCGAGCCTTGTCCAGGATGGTGGCCCGCAGAAGGGCCGGGCGCATGCGCATCATTCGCATGACGCCCCCATGGACACAGCGTGAATCCGATGCTCCAGCCCGTGCCGAGGTGCGGCGCCGGTTGGTGGATCGCTTCCTTCGCCAGGAGGCCCTTGCGGTACGGGACTTGATTGCCGACGTGGTTCCAGCGCTTTGGTCCGCTGCCGCTCCCCTGAGAGGGATGGGAAGCCTACTGGTTCGGATACACACATTAACCCGTTCGGGCGCCGCATCCGCAAGGGCGTTGACGCCGAGTCACCCATACGGCGGAGCGTGAAGGCCTCGGACGGGGCGAGCGTGCGCTGGTCGGCGAGATCGTCCACAGTCGATCCGTCGAGGTCAAAGGCCCGATCGGACGCCGACGCCGACGGGCCCCGCGCGCGGGCCGGGGGGCACTATCCCGGGTGGGCTCGTTTGTCAGTGCTGGGGGTTAAGGGGTCGCAGGTTCAAATCCTGTCGTCCCGACCGGCGTTTTCGCAGGTCGGAGGTCGTTCCTACCGAATGGTAGGGGCGGCCTTTTTGTTTTGGTGGTCGCAGTGTGGTCGTGAACGCTCGTTCACGTCGCCTCGGGGGGTGTTTTCGGCGTATCGCCGCATTCCTGCACGCCCGTTGTGCGCCTTTTGTGCGCCCGATTGCAGTGACTGAGCGTGTTCATCGGGCGATTGAGTCCTCGTCCGTCGTTGAAGCGGGCGTGGTTCCGAATTGGGCATGGCTGTGGGGCCCGTGGCACCAGTTGTTGTGACGGGCCGTGTGGCTGGGTGTGTGTCAGTTACGGATCGTGATGCCGGGCGGCTTGAGTGGCATCGGTGGGCCTTGGGTGGCTGCGGTCGTGCAGGTGTCAGGCTGCGTGGCTGAACAGCGGGTTCGGCGCGGGGCTGTTCTGGGCGATGGCGTCGGTGCCGGCTCGGGAGCGGGCTTCGACGAGGCGGAGTCTGGCTTCGATGGTGTGGACGGCGGCCATGGCGACGTCCCAGGTCAGATGGCTGTAGATGTTCGCGGTGGTGGAGAGTGTGGAGTGCCGCAGCGTCTTGGAGATGACGGCCCTCCAGGGCGAGGGTGGCGGCGAGGTGGCGCAGGTCGTGGATGGTGACGTGGGGCAGTCCGGCCTGCTTGCGCAGGTCGTGGAAGCGGCGGCGGACCGCCGCGGGGTGGAGGGGCTTGCCGTCGGCGTCCTGGAAGACGTGGTCGTTGTCGGTGGAGGTGTTCCTGGCGATGGCGCGTTGGAGGGCGGCTGCGACGCGCTCGGACAGGGGTACCCAGTTGCGGCTCTTCTTCGTTTTCGGCGCTGTCAGGACGAGTTCGTGGTTGTCGATCGCGGAGAGCGTGTGGCGGATGAACACGACGCGGTCGTCGATCCGTACGCACGCGCGCTGGAGACCGAGCGCCTCGCCCTTGCGCAGGCCGGTGCCGATGATCACCTCGATGACATCGGCGAAGGCGGGGTCCTCCTCGCGGCAGTGGGCGAGGAAGGCGACGGCCTGCTCGGCGCTCCAGGGGACGCGTTCGTCCGCGCGGGGTCTGCGGATCGGCATGGGCTGGGCGGCGTTGAACGGGAGCCGGTGGGTGCGCACTGCTGAGCCCAGGGCGCTGGAGAGGGTGGCGAGGCAGTGGTAGACGGCCTGGCGTCCGCGGCCGGCTTCGAGCTGCTGGTGGGCGTAGGCGGCGATGTGGTCGTGGGCGAGTTCCTCCAGGCGTATCTCTCCGAAGACGGGGATGAGTTCGCCGTGTACGTAGGTGCGGTAGCGGGCGTAGGTGGTGGGTTTGAGCAGGAACTCAATGCTCACCGGGTGAGGTAGGCGGCGACCGTCTCGTGCGGGTCGGCGTCGAAGCCCAGTCGGCGGCCTTCGAGGAAGCGCCGCAAGGCGCCCTCCGTAGTCCACGCGTCCTCGAACCCGCCGCGCCGCACAGTGCGCCGCCGCCCGCTGAGGGGCGGGATGTCGACGGCGAACGTCCATGTGCCGTGCCCGTCCTCGGCAAGGCGCGGGCACCCGGCTCCGAGCTGCCGCCGATCCGCGTCACGGCACCCGCACCGGCGGTGGACCCTGCCCTGCCGTCCTGAACTGCGCACTTCCTCTGCCTCCCGTAGCCCTGACTCCTTGATCGGCTGCGGAGGCTACCGGTCCCGGGTACGGGGTGGCCGGGTGCGACCACCATGCGATCACCAACGCGGATTCGTGGCGCTGACCTGTGGACTCTCGGTGGGAGCCCGCACCTGGCCGCTCGTTCGACTCCTGGTGGGCGAGCCCGATCCGATGGGTGTGGGGGTCGCGGGCTCCGCCGGGAGTTGTCCTGCGGCCTCGCGCATGCAGAATGACGCGAGCGGCCGGTCGAAGCCTGCTGCCTGGTCGTACGGTCGTTCAGGGGAGAACGGCTGTGGTGGGCGAGAGGACGGCAGCACCGGGGGGTCGCTGAAGCGGGTGGGGTGGCGGGTCCTTCTCCTGGTCGATGAGGAGGGGCCGGGCTTGACCCGATCAGTCCTCGTCCTCGTCCTGCGGGTCGGTGGCCGCCGGGTATCCGTCCTCGGGGACGACCGCTTTGCCGGTGGCCTTCTCGATCGCTCCTACCAGGGCTCGTTGTCGGGCGTCGAAGAGGCCCGCGAAGTCGTCCTTGGCGAGGAGTACGGGGTCGGCCAGGTGGGTGCGGATGTGGTCGGCGAGGGTCTCGGCTTCCAGCTCGGCGTTCTTGGCGAGTTCCGGAAGGTAGGAGGACGGTGCCGCCCCGCCGATGATCCGGTTGGTGCGTCCGGTCAGCGGGGTCTTGTTGACGATCGAGTTGAAGCTGCCACTGGGGATGTTCTCCCGCTCGCACCAGGCTTGCGGGAAGATGTGGTGGATGTCCACGGCCGCGGCGAAGTACTCGGTGATCTCGGCCTTCTCGCATCGTCCATGGCAGCAACGCTGAACGCCTGACCGGGACGGCCGTTGCTGCATCACCACAGCGCAGCTGGGCGTCGGTCGTCGCGGGCGGCGCGTCGCAGGCCAGGCAGAGTCCGCTCCAGCGTGGTGGGGTACCAAGGCTGCCCCGCCCACGCCGGCCACCAAGGCCGGCGGTCTCCGGCGCACAGCGGTCGCCGCTCCCGGGTGACGGGTCACCGGGAACGTCCGGCCCAGGACCCGAGGTGGGCCCGGCGTACTGCCAAGGCGCCGACCGGGTCGTCGCCCACCCTGCGGGATGCGTGTGTCCAGCGGCTCGACGAGTGCCGGCAGCACCACGATGCCCATGGGCCAACCGTGCGCGCTCGCGACAGCACCCGCGCCCTCGCGCGCCCTGCCGATCTCGAGGGCTGCGGCGACCGAGTCAGGGAGTGGTCTCGGCGACCTTCTCCGTCGCGTATGCCGGTTCGGACGGGCGGCAAAGGACGATGGCCGCGGTGTCGTGCGCTCTGCCCCTGAATGCCCCGGTCGCAGTGCACGCCTCGGCCTCGCGTGTCGCTCCGATGACCTGGCCGGGCCCGGATTCGGACAGCTCGACCATGAAGCGCGGCCAGCTCCAGCCGTACCGCTCGGGCAGGCGGGAAGCGCCTGCGGACAGGACGGCGACCTGCTGGATCTGCGACAGCGGGATGCTTGCCGTCAGGGCTTGGTCAGCGGCCTCGGGCTTCGCACCGGCCACCCAGAAACCACCGGTGCTGTTGTTGCGGTAGCCGCGTACGGCGTCCTCTGTGTACGAGCCCAGGTATGCCACCCGGTCGTCGACGATGACCTCGACCGCTCCGTTGATCCGGTGCAGCGCGACGGGTGAGTGGCCGAGCACGAGGACGTCCAGGCTGCCGTCCCGCTCGCGAACCACCGCGACGGTTGACGAGGGACTGTCCGCGTTTGTCATGTCGCAGGTCTGGCCGTGCCTGTCGACCAGCACAGTCAGGGCAGTGCGCAGGATCTCCCGGAGGCCGGCCGAGCTGTCCGTGAGCAGCTGCGCGCAGAGAAGTCCCGCCAACTGCTCGACGTACCAGGTGACATCGTGGGTGCAGCCCGTCGTGGCTCCCGTGGCGGTGGCGCCGTCCAGGACGAAGGCGAACCCTGGTCCGGTGACGACGGCAGCCTCGCTGACGCCGCCCGGCGTCGGGACGGTCGCGTGCGTGATCTCGAACGGCATCAGGAAATCCCCTGCTCGGGTGGGTCGGACTTGGGGGCTGACGTGCACTGCCGCGGGTGTCTGGCCGACCGCACTGGGCGGTTCGGGCCGCCGGGGCAAGAGCAGGGCCGGCCTGTTCAAAAGCCAGGGGCCCGGCCGTATGCGCGTCTCGGGTAGGGAGGAGAAACGCCGGCCCGATATCTCAGAGCGGCAGGAGCGCGATGGCCGGTGTCGGCGCCCACTCTGTGATGCTCCCGTGGCTTCGTGCCTGGGCCTGACGGTCGGTTGACATGCCGCCCACCATCAGGGCGAGCCGAAGCCGGACCGCGTAGGCGCAGCGGGTGAGCGCTTGCGTCGTGTGCGCCGCGAACCTGCACCGTGCAGAAGGAGCGTGACGTGGCATCGCATTCGTGACGGGATGGATGCGGTCGGAGCGGGACTGGCCGGGGGTGTTCGCGGGGAACAGTGCCCCTGAGTCGGCGGGTCGGTGCGAGCAGTGGTCGGGAGTGGGAATGCGAAGAACCCTTCTCGGATGGCACGTCGCGAGGAAGCTCCGCAGTGCCGGGCAGCGGGAGGTCGGGGACGGGCCGGGGGTGTGCGGAGCGGGCCGCGGACGGGACTGCGCGCGGCGCGTGATCGGCAGACGGCGCTCGATGTGGGCGGAGCGGCTCAGAATCGCGGCGCCAGCCCTCGGGGCAGATGCGGATGGGCTGCTCCGCGTCGCGCACACGTGCCCACCAGGCTGGAGTCAGAAACCTGAACGGCCGGGGAATGCGCGTGGCGCAATGCCGAGGGGCCCGCACCGGGCATTATGTACGCGGTGCGGGCCCCTCGCTACCAGGCGGGTGCCGTGGCAGAAACTACAGCGGACGAATGTTCTCGGCCTGCGGGCCCTTCTGGCCCTGCGTGACGTCGAACTCGACCTTCTGGCCCTCGAGCAGTTCACGGAAGCCGTTGGCGTTGATGTTCGAGTAGTGGGCGAACACGTCAGGACCGCCACCCTCCTGCTCGATGAAGCCGAAGCCCTTTTCCGCGTTGAACCACTTCACAGTGCCATTAGCCATAAAGAAATCTCCTTCAAGGGGCTGTCCGGAACCCGCACAGTGCGGGATCCGAGTCGCCGCGATGAGCACCCACCCGGGGAAGAGCCGGGAAACAAAAAGGCGCCTGCGATACATCAGCAGGCGCACACAAAGTTCATGGGACCACAACTGCAACTCGGAAGAGTCTAGCAGGCTCTGTGCCCCGGCGGCGGGCAGCCATCAGGACGTGTCGAGGGGTCCTTCGCGCGGCCCGTAGGACCCCGGCCGTGAAATCTACGGGTTGCTGACGGTCTGCCAGGCTTTGGTGCGCGCGGGCGTCGACGCCGCCCCGGACTCGGCCCGGATCGTGCCGGCTGCACCGTTGCCCCGGAAGCGGCCCGGCCGGCCCGGCGCGCCCCGCAGCGGCAGCCTGGACGAAGCAGCCGAGTTCCTGGGCATCAAAGCCGGCGTAGAGCCTGAATCCGCTTGCGGTTCGGGCGGGCGGACGAGCCCGATCGCGTCCCAACGGTGGAGGGCGCGGACGGTGCCTCCCACCCGGGAGGACGTGGTGTGGGGGTCGGCGGCCAGCATCACGGGCGGACTCGGAGGCATCAGCGACGACGAACTCCTCTCGCCATACGGTCGCGGTGGCAACGGCGGCGCCAGCAGCTCATTCACCGCCTCGGTCCCAGGTGCCAACGGCGGCAGTGGATCCATCGCCGTCGTCTTCGAGCGCTGACCGCGCCCGACCCGGCGAAGCGCCGGGCGAACCGCGAACCGCCCACGCCACGTGCCGCCCGTGTCCGGGGGGATCCCTGGCAAAGGCCCACCTCCTGGACACAGGCACGTCCGCAAGGGCTGCGGACTCCGTGAGACACCCGCCAGGTCTGTCGGCCGCCCCGGCGTACGGCCGGGGCGGTGGGCACGAGGCATCTGAGACGTGGCAGGCGAAGCCGGGTGGCGGTTCGGCCTGCCGTGGTTGTCAGCTGTGGGAGTAGCCAAGGTCGCCGATGGTCCAGCTACTGACGTCCTCGATGGCGATGCGGTACATGCCGCCGGTGTGGGGCAGTGCGAAGTCGCCCTGAAGGATCTTCGCCCGGTGGAGATGCAGATGGGTGGGCCGGGTGGGCGGGCCGCCTGGGGGCGGGGCGAAGAGGGCGGCGAACGGCTTCAGGTGCTCCGAGGCCTGGAGGACCTCCGCCACCCGCTCCCACCACAGGGTCACCGGCGCGAGCCGGCCGGTGATCACCGCGCCGGGGACCACCACGGTCAGGGACATCTGGTTGCTGTGCTCGGACTCGACCATCGCGGCGATGTCGACGAGCAGCCCGTCAGGGTTCGACATGACCCCCAGAACAGGACACGGCTTCCCGGGCCTCACGCGCCTGGGGCAGCGGCCACGGCGGCAACGGGCCTGTCGTCGGCCGCACGCCGGACGCTACGCGGCGGCGACCTGACGTGCCGGCCGGCTGCGCCGGGGTGCGGGACATGTGGGAGCGGCCGTGGGGGTTGAGACGGTGCCCGGATCGTGTGGGCCGGCGGTGACGAGCAGGTCGTCGCCGAGGGCGGTGACGGTGAAGCCCGCATCGCCGAGGACCTCCGACAGGGCCAGCATGAGCGCGGTGCGGATGCCGCGGAACTCGGTGCGCCCGGCGGCGTCGGCGGGATGCGGGCAGGCGTGGAGGGTGGGTCCGATCAGGTCCTCGCCCGGCCGCCATCCCAGTACGAGGCCGGTCCTCGGACGCAGTCGGACGGAGAGTCCGGCTGCCTGCGGGGGTGCCGGCTCGAACCCTCGGCGGGAGAGCACTTCGCAGACGGACTCAAACAGATGTTTGTCATCCACGTCCGGAGTCTATCGCCCCGCCCACCCTGCGGTCGGTCATCGGTGACGAGGTGTCACGTACTGTTCAAGTTTGTCGCCGGTGCGGCCCCGGGGCGGGATCGGGGGTGCCTGTTCGACCTGGTTGGGCGCGCGCTCCTGGACGGCGGACCGGCGCGATGGTCCAGGGGCGCGCGGCAGGGTCCGCGCCATGCGCGGTGCGTCGCGCCCGGCTGGGAACGCGTGTGTCCTGGGTCAGAGTTTGAACATGGCGGCGTAGGGCTGGGTGATGCGTTCCTGGCGCGATCCGAAGTCGACGAGTACCGCGATGTCGCTGTCGCCTTCGACGCCGATGGCCCGGCCGAGGCCGTAGGTGTCGTGGGTGACGCGGTCGCCGACGGCGAAGTGCTTGCGCGGTGCTTCGATCCGGGCCTTGAAGGGGCTGGTGGGCAGGACGCGGCGGACTGCTGCAGATTTCGTCATTCCCTGCAGTATGCGCCGGAAATCGCGGGAGCGGGTCCTTCCGGCGCATTCAATTTCGCAGTTGCGGCAGGAATCTCGCGTAAGCCGTCCAGTTCGCCCCCGGACGGCGGCGGTGGGCCTGGTGCGTCGCTTTCGTGGGTCTGTCGCGGTTGGGGCAGGCGCTCGGCGCCCGCGCGACTCACCCTCCGGGGAAGGGCCACTGGTCGGCGTCGAAGGGGCGGGGTGCGTTCCCAATCTGGCTGCCGCGCAAGCATGTTGACCGTCTTGGCGCCTCGCGGCCGGCGGCCCCGGGGAAGGGGCCTCGCGGAACCGGGGGTGAAATATCCGCCCGTGGCGGGCTGGGGCCTGCTAGAGTCGTTTTAGTTGCAGTAGTGGTTCCCATGAACTTTGTGTGCGCCTGCTGATGTTTCGCAGGCGCCTTTTTGTTTCCCGGCTCTTCCCCGGGTGGGTGCTCATCGCGGCGACTCGGATCCCGCGCTGTGCGGGTTTCGGACAGCCCCTTGAAGGAGATTTCTTTATGGCTAATGGCACTGTGAAGTGGTTCAACGCGGAAAAGGGCTTCGGCTTCATCG
>NZ_JBHVWC010000131.1:0-8939 GCF_042882445.1 Kitasatospora sp. NPDC058218
CGACCCCAGCTCACCGGACCGTCACACCCCCAAACCATCCACAACACCCCAACCCAACAACCGACCCCCGCACCTAAAAAGACGAGCCGTCACAGGAAGGCCTGTCCCGAGGGGGGACCGCCGGTCGAGTGGCAGGAGAACTTGGATGGCCAGGTCACGGCAGATGGGGACGCTGCGGGAGCCCTTCGAGGCATTCGCCGAGCGTGCCGCCCGGAAGGCGGAGGCAGTGGAGACAGGCGACCTCTACCACTACACGAGCGCCGACGCGGTGATCACCGGGATCCTCGCCACGGGAACGCTGCGCCTGGGCCCGTACGAGTCGATGAACGACCTGTGGGAGTCCGACTCGTTCCACCCCGCCCTCAGCGTCCACGAGGACGACCAGGCCGACACCGAGACCGTCAACTGGGCCTGGAAGGAGATCGACCGCAGCATCCGGCTCCACACCAAGGTCGCCTGCCTCACCCGGGACTTCGCCTTCCCGCACGATGCCCTCGACCCCGACGCCCTGCGCGGGTGGGCGCACCTTTCACTGTGGGCCCACTACGGAGGCCGTCACAGCGGCGTCTGCCTGCGCTTCGACCGCGACAAGGTCATCGCCGCCTTCGACCGCACGGGAACCGACGACGACCTGCGGTTCCACGGGCCGGTGTCCTACAACCTCATGGACAAGGCACTCAACCGCCGGGGGTTCGACCTCGGACAGGCCAAGGCCTTCGGGGCAGACGCCCTCGCCCGCGTCTACGCTCGGGACACCGCCGAACAGCTCTTCTTCCGCAAGCACTACGACTGGTCGAACGAGAACGAGTACCGCTTGGTCCTGCTGGACCAGTCCCTCCAGCACAACAGCATCGACATCCGCGACGCGCTGACCGGCGTGGTCCTCGGCCACCACTTCCCCGCCGGCCGCCTGCCGGCGCTGCGGGAAGCCCTGCAGCAGTACCCGGACGTGGAGATCGTGCGACTGCGGCACCACACCCGCACACTGTCCCTCCTGCCCGAGCTCCCGCCACCGCCACCGCCAGCACCGTCATCCATGGCCAAGGACCCCACCACTCTCACCGACCGCATCGCTGCCCTCGACACAGCCGAGACGGCGGCCCACGCCCTCTACTTCGAGGCGTGCGACCGCTTCTCCCCCCTGATCGACCAGATCGGCGCCGGCGCGGTCCACATCGCCGCCGACCTCGACACCTGGCCCCAGACCGAGGCCACCGGCCTCGACACCCCCATCGCTGTGCCCACCGGCCAGCGCGGCCGGCGCCCCGGGGTCCCCGGAGAACGGGTCCACCTCGAACGCGGCCGACTGATCTGCACCCGGCACAAGTCAGATCCCCGGCACCTCCCGTTGCCCGACGACTACCGGCAGCTCCACGCGGCGCTCGCGTTCCAGGTCCTCGACCGGAACCGGCTTCGATTCCACGCGCACGTTGCCGTCTCAAAGCCCGGCAGCGCCCCCACCACGGAGGTGTGGCGTATCGAGCGCGAGGTAGACGTCGACAAGGCCGACAAGGCCTTGTCCGAGCTCCTCGCCGAACTGCACGACGCCGCCCTCGCCACCCGCTCAGCGTTCGACGCCAGCCGCGGCCTGGCCGAGGAAACCGGCTGACAGTCTGCTGGCGCAGTAGGGCGGCTGACGAAGCGTCTCGACTGGAAGACCCGCCCGTGAGCTCCAACACCTTCGAGATGCCGGAGCCCACGAGTGTTCGAAGCCAGCTCCTACCGGGGGAGGTGAAGCGAATGCGGTCCGGGTCTTGGACGGGACAAGAGACGAGTCGTGCCGCTCGTTGTTGCCGCCGACCACGTGCTTGCAGTTCGAGGGTTCGGAGAGCGCCGTGATGGCTTGGTTCTCCGGGCCGTCGGCTGAAGCCCGAGCGGCCTCTCCCCATCCATGACCTGGCCCCATGGAGAGGCCGCCCAGCCGACCCTGCCACAGTCCTACGGCGGCTTCTGCCCAACCTGCCACGCTGACCACCGGGGCCACGGGGTGAGGAGAAGGTTGACCCAGGTACGCCTCGGCAGGCTGACCAACTACGGAACGGGCCCCTCCCGCCCTCATGGTGGCGCGGGGCTCACTGCCGTCGGTCCTGGTCCTGCACTTTCACCTGGTCGACAGCCTCACTCAGCCCACCGCCCGAGAGGAGCCGGTTCCCTCGGTGCCGAGGAGCCGCTCGGCCGACAGCACGGTGGAGACCGCGCTGATCAACGAGTAGTCGGAGCGTACGACGGTGCCCCTCTGGGCCAGCTCAGGTCTCGGGGGGCACCGTCGTTCCCGTGCTCGGGTGGAAACCCGGTGGTCAGCTCGCCGACGTCGGTCCCTCGCCGACCTGATTCGGGCGGGTCTCCGCAGGCTGTGCCGGAGGCCGGGACGGGGACGGCAGGCTCCTCGCCGCGTCCCCTGAGCTCCCGGCCGGCGGCTGCGGGTCATCGGGCGCGGCCCCAAGCTCGTCGCCTGCGGCAGTCTGACGGAGGCGGCCACTCGACCTCTTGTCTCGAACCGCCTTGATCGTCTTGCTGCCCAGCGCCTGTACGGCGCTGGCGATCAGGGAGCCGAGGCACTCGGCGAGCACCGTGAGCAGGAAGGCAATCATCGGGCGCCCCTGCTCTGGATCGGGGTCCACAGACCAGTCGGCCCGTCGATGCGCTGCCCGTCTCGGCGCCGCAGCTCTTTACTGACGTCGGCGCTTCGAGGTGATTGGCCTGTTTGTGTAGCTGACTGACGGTCTTTTGCGCGCTATGCCGTTGGTATGCGCTATGCGGATGGGGGCGGTCTGACGCCGAAGGCACGTCAGTACCGCGAGTCGGTGCGGCTGGAGGCAGCCGTGTTGTTCGACGAAGGTGTCCCGCCGAGGGAGGTGGCCCGCAGGCTGCGGGTGACCGCGAAATCGGCCTACCAGTGGCACCAGGCCTGGCGGGAGGACGGGGCCGTGGCGCTGGCGTCACGGGGACCGGGTGGGCAGCGGTGCAAGCTGTCGGCGCGGTGCCGGGAGAAGCTGGCCGAATACCTCGAGCAGGGGCCGGCCGCGCACGGCTGGGACCAGGACCAGGTGTGGACCGGCGCGCGGGTGGCCACGCTGATCGGCCGCAAGTTCCACGTGTCCTACAGCGTCTCGGGGGCCACCCGGCTGATGCACCGGCTCGGCTTCACCCCGCAGGTCCCCGTGCGGAGGGCCGCAGAACGCGACGAACAGGCCGTGGCCGCCTGGAGAGAGGTGACCTGGGCGGAGGTAAAAGCGCCCGGGCGGCCTGCGACGGATGGCTCTGCTTCGAGGACGAGGCCGGGTTCACCCGCAGACCGCCCACCGGACGCACCTGGGGACGACGCGGCACCACACCGGTCGTGAAGGTCAGCGGCCGGGGCTCCGGCCGGATCTCGGTCGCCGGGCTGCTCGCGATGCGACCCGGCTCGCGCACCCGGCTGTGCCACCGCGTCCTGCGACACAGCGGCCGCAAGGGCGAACGCCGCAGCCTGTCCGAGCACGACTACATCGGCCTGATAGACGGGATGCACCACCTGGTCAGGGCACCAATCGTGCTGGTGTGGGACCGGCTGAACACCCACGTCTCCCACGCCATGCGAGACCTGATCAACGCGCGGGACTGGCTGACCGTGTTCGTGCTGCCCGCATACTCACCGGAGCTGAACGCGGTCGAGTACCTGTGGGCCCACGTCAAACGAAGCCTGGCAAACCTCGCAAGCGTCGCCCTCGACCGACTCGAAACCCTCGTCCGCAACCGCCTCAAGCGACTGCAGTACCGATCCGACGTCCTGGACGGCTTCCTCGCCGCGACCGGACTCTCCCTCGACCTCCCACCGCCATCACCTTGAAGCGCCGAAGTCAGTAACGGCCCGCTCGATGCGACCAGCCCGAACGGGAGAGCGACCACAGGACCAGTGGCCGCGCCCCTGCCGGCGGGACCCGTCGGCGCGGCCCCCGCCAGCGGGGGCGGCGGCGACCGCCGCTGCCCGCGTGGAGGAACCCGGGCAGGATGAGCGGAAGCATGCTCGCCGCGGCGGGGGCCACCGTCGCGGTCGAGGCCATGCGATTCCTGGCCGAGCACCTCGAACTCGTCTGGCGGTGACCAGTCCCGCCCGGGTCGACCTATCGGTGCATCGGTAGGCCGACCCGGACCGTGAATCGCCGGAGCACCGGCAGACCGTGGTCGGGAGCTTGCAGGACGGCGTCGGCGCGGACGGTGGGCTTGTGCGGGGTGAGGTGTTCGATCTCGGTGGCCCACTGCGCGATCCGGCCGACGCCGGGTCCGACGCCGGGGGCGGTGCGGTCGCCGTCCGCCTGTGCACCCGGCACCCCGCACTGCTCGACCAGTTGCGCCCCGGCCTGCACATTCTCGCGATCGGCACCTGGAAGCTCTGGCCGGAGGCGAACGAGGTCCGTCTCTGGCTGGAAGCCCACTGGCAACTCGCCTACTGGGACAGCGAGCCTGGCACTGGCGCGCCCCGCAGCATCTCCTGCCCCGACCGCTTCCCCCCGGTACCCGAACCGTCCCCACCACCCCGCGCCGCGCCGGCCCCACAGCACCCGAACCGCCGACCAGGAACGGCTGGCACGACGCCACCAGTTCTGGAGCCGGGCACGATGAGGGAACTCTTCAGCGCCCCGTCGAACCCCACAGGCCAGCGAACTCCTCGGTCGCACCTGGCCTCGCGCCCGCCCGGTCTGATCCCCACCCGGCGAGTCCGGTGTGCTGGTCGGAGCCTGGCGGCGGTCGCGGCCTCCCTTACGGTTGTCCGATGCTTCCAGACAGGCATGTTGCGGCTACGAGCCGAGCGCCGCGTCCTCGGCCTGGCGCGTGGCCCGGACCGCCTGGATCTCCTCCTGCAGAACCGACAGGGCCCGGTCCGCGTAGGCCCGGACGCTGTCCCAGGCCGCGGCGTGGTCCTTGATGGGGAAGGGGAGGCCAAGTGCGTGGTGAGCCGCGATCAGCTCGGGCCGCTGCTTGGGGTGAACGCTGGAGTTTCGCAGGTCCTGGATGTGCAGGAGGATCTCGACAGCCGCGTTGACGGCGTCCTCGTCAACGCGGGGGAGCTGGGACGCGAGCCAGTCCCCGATCCGCTTCGGAGCGAAGGGCGGCTGCGACTTTGTCTTGGGGACGTTCAAGCTTCCGAGCAACTCCGCCAGGACGATCACGCCGGTGTTGAACCCCGCCTCGTCGTCCACCGGCAGGGCCAGGCGGCAGACGCGGTCGGTCGGGAAACGCGGGACGAGCGTCCTCTGGAGTACGACCTCACAGGTGAGGTCAAGGAAGTTGAGGGTCCGCAGCAGGGCACGGGGCTCGGCGTAGTACAGGGCTGTTGGTGCCGGCGTGGGAGCGAGCTCGGCGGCGACGGCCGCCACGTAGTCGTCGAGCGTCGAGAAGTCGGCCCTGGCGAGATGGCCGAGCTCTCCGAATCCGCCGAATGAGGACGACTGGTAGGTGAAACGCAGGCCGGGCCACTCCTGGTCGGCGACGACTGCGGCGTGGTGACCGTACTTGGTGCTCACACCGGCACGCTCCAGTGTTTCGCGGAGTTGGAGAGTCAGGTTGGGCATCTCGAACGGGTGATTCGCTATCTGCTGCCTCGCCTGCGTCAGCGCACGCATGAAGGTCAGCAGTTGGTTTCCGATCGCGGCCGCCCGTTCGTCGTCAATCTGCCGCAGGCCGGCCAGTGTGAGCCCCACCGGACCGTTGTCCGGTGAGGGCCGGCCCGATCCCCACCAGGTGATCGCCTGGTAGCCACTCCCGCGCAGGTGGTGGCCGACGGCCGGAAAGCTGTGGAGAACGGTCGTGGTGTCGTGGCCGGCCTCGCGCATCTTGTAGTCGACGTAGTGGGTCATGGGGAACTTCCCGTGCTCGGCGAAGACCTCCCATACCGTGTGCAGCAGCAGGCGCTGTGCCTCGTCCGGCGGGTCGAGCAGACTGCTCACGGCGACCTCCATGGTGTGGCGTGGTGGATGTGATCATGCCCGAGGGGCCCATGGCGTGGGAGTCGTCACGGCGATTCCCGGCAGCGACCGCGCGAGCGAGTAACGGTGGTGGCCCACCACGGCGGACCCGCCCACCAGCAGGCCGGAGGGGGTGTAGCCCGGCATCCCGATGGCGCGCTCCAGTGCCGGCAGGTAGTTCCACCGGACGGCGGGGTGCGCCGAGTGCGCGTAGTGGAACAGGTCTCCGTACGGCAGCCAGGTGCCGCCGCCGATCTTCAGACACCGGCCGCCCGACGACAGGCGAGAGCCGAAGCCCGTGGCCGTCCCAACTTCCGGCGACAGGACCGAGCGCCCGGCCTACAGTGGCCACCCGATCATCTGTGCCAGGGAGGCCACCATGACCCGCTCCGCCCGCGCCAGCCGCCGCGACTCCGTGTGGGGCGTTGGCCCCACCGACTCCTCGTGGGGCATGGAGGCTGACACGATGTGGGGCACGGGCCAGGACAGCACGTGGGGCGTCCGGCCGCACTGACCAGGCACCGGAGAGCCGGCGGCGGGAGCATGGCCCAGGCCCTGGAGTCAGCGAAGCGAGTCGGCGGCCGGGCGGTGAACACGCCCGGCCGCCGGGTACGGCTTGCCTGGGCCGTGGGGGTGTACGTGCCAGGCAGTGGAGCAGGCGCAGCCGTGCGCCCTGGTCGGAGCGCTCGATCGGCTCGACGAGCGGAGCGGGCTGCGGGTACTTCAGGGAGTATCGCCCCGCCAGTCCCAACGTTGTGGATCATCGTCGCTCGGCTCGTAATGGGCACGGCCGCCGGGACCGTAGGCGCCGATCTCGGTGAGCAGCGCGGCGCCGTCGGCGAGCTGCTCACCGTCCCAGCCCGTGACATCGAGGAGGAGGCCGTCGAGCGGGCCGGCACACAGCTCCCGGTAGTCGTGGCCTGGCTGTGGCCCAGGGTCGGGGTCGTCGTAGTCCGCTCCGTACACCCGGCCTCGCATCTGCGCCTCATCGTCCATGCCGGTCAGCATCCCAGCTTGTACTGACAGGGTTCGGTGCGAGGTGTCGGCGCCCGGCGCCGGGGTTTAGGCAACGAGTGACGACCACGCTCTGAGACTGGAATCAGGTCTTGGTGTTCGTCAGGTGGGCACCGATATAGCCGACGATGATCTTCGGTGGGGAGCCGGGAATCTGGGTGGCGTCGTAGAAGTGGACGCGAGGAGCGATCGTCTTCCAGTTGTCGATCTTGAGGTGAGCCTTCATCACCACCTTCTCGGTCGGGTCGACCCAGCCGGGCACCGGGAAGATCCGTTCGCCTCCCCACCGGTCCATCGTGGCTCGCGTCTCGTTGATGGCGAGGTGCTTCGGCGACCAGATCACCGGGCTGGCGTTCGCTTCGCAGAACTGTTGAACGTGGCCGTCGAAATCGGCCTGGCTGACGTAGGAGTCGAGGAACGTCAGTCCGTTCCAGATCTTGGCTGCCCATATCCGGCTTCGCGGGTACTCGTCCAGCGCGAAGGCCTCGCCCGACTCGGCGGTGACCACCAGTCCGGCGAACTCGCCCAAGCGCTCCCACAGCTCCTCCAAGGACTGCGGGATGCTCGGGCTCTGCTCCGTCACCACGGTGTCGTTGAAGCGGCCAGCATCGCGCAGGCGTGCCCGCAGAATATCGCCTTCCTTGCGCAGCCGTTCGACCTCGTCCCAGGCCGCGATCGACTCTTCGATGTCGCGCAGCGAGACTTCCTCGGCCTCTTTGGTCTGAGTTTCGAGTGAGTCGATGGTCCGGGCGTTCAGTTCGCTGTTGCGGGCGGCTTCCTTGAGGTCGGTGTCGGCCTGGGCGAGAAGGCCGGTCAGTAGCTCTACGTCCTGGCGCAGGATGGTGAGCTCGCTGGAGGTCCGATCGGTAGCCAGCGCGGCACGACGCTCCGCCTGGTGGGCGTGGGCGGCGTCCGGGAATGCCAGGTTGCGCAGGTCGGCGGGCACTGACACGGCGGAGGCGAGTCGCTGGGCGCTGAAGCTGATGTTGCGGAAAGCGTGGTCACCGGGGGCGGTCATCCGCGCCATGGTGACGAAGCGGTGGCGGGCTCCGTCTGCTGGCCAGGCGGGGTCGGTTTCGGTCAGGAAGGTGCGTACCGCGCCGGGGGCGACGCGGTGGTGCTCGCCGATGGCTTTGCGAAAGGCGTCGACCGCGTCGGCGTCGCGCAGCAGGTAGAGGGAGGCGGCGCCGGCGCAGTGGAGCATCACCTGTTCCATTCGCCGCGACCAGGTGCTGTTCGGGTACAGCGGGCGGGCGGCAACGATGACTGGCAGGTGCCGGCCGGGGTCGCACAGGACATGGACGAGATGGTCGACGTTGGTGTCGACTTCCTGAGTCTTGAGCGTGAGCCGGGCCAGACCGTCGTTCGGGTGGAGGACTGCGACCAGGTCGCGCACGATGGCGGGGCGCATCGGGTTAACGCTCGCGCCATTGTTCGGGAACGCTTCGAGAGTCACATTGACAACCGCGGACGCGTCGTCGGGGGTAACGGCGGTGATGGTTGTGCGCCAGGTCGCGTCCGGCTCGTCCTGGCGCAGCTGCAGACGGATCGCGTGCTCGGTGCCGCTGTCGCCGTAGACAACCTGGCTGGCCAGGACGGTGCCAGGCCTGAGGACATGGTTCCCTGTCGCCAGCGGCGCGATTCCGAACTTCTTCGTCAGCCACTCGGAGGTGAGGCGGCGCACGGTAGGAAACACCTGGGCAGAGTCGGTCGCATTGAGGGTGGACCGCAGTGTGATCGGGTTCGCGGGAGGCAACGTCCGAATCCATTCTGGCAGCGAGGAGGGGCGCGCGGGAGGGGCGGCATCTCGGACATGGTCGCCAATGCCCGGCACTGCCGGAGCCACCGTACCGGCAGTGAGCGGCAGTTGTCGGCCCCGGGCTGACTAGTGCCGCATCAGGCAACCTTCGCCTCGGTGTGACATGTCGTCCGGCTACTGCGCCGGGCCGCTTCAAGCAGTCAGAATGATCACGTGGCTGA